>CAYYJO010000031.1:15861-23854 GCA_964472265.1 uncultured Caldisericales bacterium
AGGTAGTACGGTACATCGGCTTCGAGATTGAAACCGTTTCCAAGTGGGCCAAGAACCGTTATTTTGTCGCCATCTTCCAGTGAGGCCAGAATTTTTGTTCCTTTGCCAACCACCTGATAAAGCAGCTCAACAACGCCAAACTTGAGTACCCTGTGGATTGAGATTGGCTTTGGCAGGATGGCTCCTTCAAAACCGACTTCCACAAACTGCCCAGGTTTGCTTGTGAGCGCAATTTTTGGTGAGAAGAACGACAGCAGCATCAGCTCCGAGTTTGGAAGCTGCCTGTTGCTGGCTATGTCGACTTCTTCGAATATCCTAGATGATTTTTCCGCCATCAAACACTACTTTGCCATCGACGATTGTTGTGGTGACCTTGCCCTTGAGGGTTCTGCCTGTGAGCGGGGTATTCCTGCCAAGCGAGAAGAATTTGGCAGGATCGACAGTCCATTCGAAGTTTGGATCGATAACCACAATGTCAGCTACTTTCCCCTTTTCAATTGCCGGCTCGTCCATGCCAACAACCTTTGCCGGTGCGAAAGTCATTTTTGTGAGGAGTTTTGGAGCTTCAATGATGTTTTTGTGGACGAGTTCGGTGAAGAGAAGGCCGATTGCAGTTTCAAAGCCCGAGATGCCTGGAGGAGCCAGATCGATTTCAACTTCCTTGTCTTCTCTTGCGTGTGGGGCGTGATCGGTTGCGATGCAGTCGATTGTGCCGTCGAATAGGCCTTTTCTTACTGCTTCAACGTCTTCCTTCGCACGAAGCGGAGGGTTGACCTTCCAGTTTGTGTTGTAGTCGCCAAGGAGTTCGTCGGTGAGGGTGAGGTGGTGCGGCGTGGCTTCGCAGGTGATCTTCACTCCGTTTGCCTTTGCCTGCCTGATTAGCTCGACCGACCATGAGGTCGAGACGTGGAGGATGTGGAGCCTGCTGCCGGTTTCACGGGCAAGGATGATGTCGCGGGCAACCATTGTTTCTTCTGCTGATTTCGGGATTGCGTAGAGGCCGTAGAGGGTTGAGTAGTAGCCTTCCGAGCAGACGCCGTTTTTGGAAAGCGTTATGTCTTCGCAGTGGTTGGCAACAAGCAGACCGAAAGCCTTCGAGTACTTCAGCGCTCTCAGGAGAAGGGCTGCCGATGAGACCGGTGCACCGTCGTCGGTGACCATTTTGACTTTGGCTCTCGAGAGACCGCCCATTTCGGCAAGGTTTGTGCCTTTTCTGCCCTTTGAGATGCAGCCTACCGGTTCGACTTTTACGACGCCGACGTTTTGTGCCCTGTTTCTGATGTACACGGCTGTTGCTTCGTCGTCGCATGGCGGTTCGGTGTTTGGCATGGCGAAGATCGTTGTGAATCCGCCAGCTGCGGCAGCTTTTGTTGCCGTTGCGATGGTTTCCTTGTGTTCAAATCCTGGTTCTCTCAGGTGGGCGTGAAGGTCGATGAGACCAGGGCTGACAATTTTGCCTGAGCAGTCAATGATCTGGTCACCGGTAAGGTTTGAGCCGACTTCAGCGATCACTCCGTTTTCAACCTTTACGTCGGCTGAAACAAGCTTTTCGTTTCTTACGTCGACGATCTGTCCGTTTTTCAAAACGATGCTAGACATGGGCTTCACCTCCGAGGAGCAGATAGAGGACTGCCATTCTCACCGCCACGCCGTTTGTGACCTGTGTTTCGATGACTGCCTGGCTTGATTCGGCCACTTCTGGGGCAATTTCAACACCCCTGTTCATCGGACCCGGATGCAGAACCAGAAGGTTTTTGTGGCGTTCGAGGCGGTCGGCTGTCATGCCGTACTGTTCGTAATATTCGTGGGTTGTGGCAAACAGGCCGTCTTCCTGTCGTTCAAGCTGTATTCTGAGGATGTTTACGATGTCGTATTCCGGGAGAGCCTGATCCAGATTCAGATGAACCTTCACGCCAAGTTTTTCAATGTCCTTTGGGATGAGTGTCGGTGGCGCACAGACTCCGACTTTTGCGCCCATCTTGACCAGACCGAAGATGTTCGACCTTGATACCCTTGAGTGCAGGATGTCGCCGATGATGAGAACTTTTTTGCCCTCGATGCTGCCAAGGGTGTCCTTGATGGTGTACATGTCAAGCAGAGCCTGGGTTGGGTGTTCGTTGATGCCGTCGCCCGCGTTGAGGACGTGGCCTTTGAAGAATGTCGAGATGAAATGAGGGGCGCCACACATCTTGGTTCTGATGACGATGTAGTCTCCGCCCAGTGCAGTAAGCGTCAGAACCGTGTCCTTGAGGCATTCACCCTTCTGGACGGCAGATGTTTGGGTGGCGATGTTGACCACATCTGCCGAAAGCATCTTTGCTGCCAGTTCAAATGAGGTTCTCGTCCTGGTGGACGGTTCGTAGAACAGGTTTACAACGGTTTTTCCACGGAGCACGGGCACTTTTTTGATCTCTCTGCCCATGACCTCCTTAAACGACACGGCTGTGTCAAGGATGAGCTGGATCTCGTCGCGGCTCATGTCCTTGAGTCCCAGCAGGTCTTTCTTGCTAAGTCCCATCTTCACCTCCAAAAAAAAGCCCCGATCACAGTCGGGGCTTTTTTTTGCCTATATCTTCAATCCACCTTCGAGGCAAGAACAACGCGTTCCTGCCCGTCTGTTTCCTCGAGCATGACCTCAACAAGCTCTGTGCTTGATGTGGGCACGTTTTTTCCAACGTAGTCCGCCCTGATCGGAAGTTCCCTGTGGCCTCTGTCGATCATGACAGCAAGCTGGATCTTTTTTGGTCTTCCAAGGTCGGTGAGAGCATCCATTGCTGCCCTGATCGTTCTGCCGGTGAAGAGCACGTCGTCGACTAGCACGACAACCTTTTCCTTGATGTTGAAATCCACAGAGGTTTTGTGAACCTGCGGGGCTTCGTAGAGCATGGAGAGGTCGTCCCTGTAAAGTGTGATGTCGAGCGCTCCGACAACTACCTTTTTGCCTTCGATCTCTTCGATCTTGGCAGCGATCCTGTGGGCGAGAGGCACACCACGCTTGTGAATGCCGATGAGGGCTATTCCGTCAGTGCCGTGGTTGTTCTCGATGATCTCATGAGCCATTCTGGTGATGGCTCTTTTGATGTCTTCTTTCTCTAAAAGTATCGCCTTTATCCTAAGTTCCATCATAAAAAATTATACCCTCCGGCTTGAAGCTGTCAATTGATTTTTTGGGACAGTTATTGAAATCGACAATGTTTGAATGGCTGGCAACTGAATTTGACGTTGACAAAACTTATTAACATCGCATTAGCCTGATGTTGTATCAAATTAAGAAGGGTTTGCCCCCATCTCTTTCGATTATGTGAGAAATGAAGACAAACCCCTCGGCATTTGTAACTTGGGCAAACCTTGGTGAAATCAGGTTATGGTGATTGCATGTGACACGTTATCCACAAAGGTTTTCCACATGTGAACAATCTATAAAATGTTGCCTATTTGGATGGCATGAAAGGCTGGACAGCCTTTGCCATGTCGCTTGACGACAGTGACTGGATCCAGACTTTTCCAGGGCCGGTCAGTTTGGCCAGGAAGAGGCCTTCACCGCCGAAGAAGATGTTCTTGAAACCCTTCATCATTTCAATGTCGTACTGGACTGTCGGCTCGAACAATCCAACGTGTCCAGTGTCAACCAGAATCGTTTCGCCTGCTGCGAGATTTTTTTCTGCAAGTGCGCCGTCGATTTCGAGGAAAACATCGCCTGGACCTTCGATCTTGTTGAGAATGAAGCCTTCACCACCAAAAAGACCAACGCCGAGTTTTTTCTTGAAATGCATTGAGAGCTTGGTTGAATCTGAACCAGCAAGGAATGCGCCTTTCTGTGCAATTACGTGCTGTCCAGCTTCAAGCTTGAAATGGACGATCTGTCCCGGGAATGAGGATGAGAATGCGATTTCATCGTTGTCCTTGGATGCCGTGAAGATGTTGAGGAACGCTGATTCACCCTGAAGGCTTCTCGTAAGACCGCCGAGGAGTCCGCCTTTCATCGATGTTTCCATACCTACGCCCGGTGTTTTGAAATGAAGTCCGCCTGATTCGGAGACCATTTTTTCACCGGCTTTCATCTTGCATACCACGTATGGGAGCTGCCCTCCCAGAATCTCAAATTCCATTTGAACCTCCTTTTGTTTGGTAGACATATAATACTTAATTTATCCGTTAAAAGCAAATCAAACGTGTAACATATTCGATTTCTGTTGTTTCTAAATGGTTAGCCGGATTACTTGTCAATTTGACTCATCCGACTAAAATACCAAGCCGGCAGGCATTGCAAGATGAGCAAGCCCAAGCCGTTTGTTTCGAAAGGAGAAACAATGAAAATTTCAATTCGTCAGTTGACGGTCGCTGGAGTGCTGGGAGCGCTCATGATCGTTATGGGCATGGTCGGAACTGGACTGATTCCTGTGCCGAACCTCGCAGGCGCGATGACGCTGATGCACATTCCGATAATTATCGGAGCCGTTGTTGCCGGGCCAATGGTTGGCGCACTTTTGGGCATCATCTTCGCCGTTTTCGTCTCGATCCAGTTTGGATCAGTTTTTCCGCTTTACGTTCTCATCCCCGGTAGGCTTCTTGTCGGGCCGTTTGCATTCTGGATGGATTACTGGATTAGAAAGTTTTTCAAGACTGACTCAATTTCTGCCTGGACAGCCGGTGGAATTGCGGCTGCAATTGTTGGAACACTGACAAACACAATTTTCACGCTTGGTCTTGGCGTTGTTTTCCCGACAGCCCTTGGCGCAACAATACAGACACGTTTTGTGACTGCACTTGGCATTTTTGCAACAAATGCCACACTTGAGCTTGTGTTAGCGGTAGTCATCAGCGTTCCGATCATCATCGTGCTTAAGAAATATTTCCTTTATCAGGAATAGCCTGACAGGAGAATCACAAGGACAAACATGGCTGATAAAAATCTTGTTCTGGCCGTTGATTGCGGCAACAGTAACATCAAGTTCGGAATCTTCAACGGTGGTGCGAACATGCACACCAACTTCCGTATATCCACCGACTACTCCAAAACCGCCGACGAATATTTTGTTTTGATAAAATCGCTGCTGGTCAGCTATGAGATTGACATCACAGATATTGGCGGAGCCATCATTTCCTCGGTGGTTCCGCCGGTTCTCCCGATGCTTGAAAGGGCAGTGGGAAAGATAATCGGCAAAAGACCGCTTGGAGTCTACCCGGGCATAAAAACCGGAATAGGCATCCAGACAGAAAACCCCAAAGAAGTTGGATCGGATCTTATCTGTCTTGCTGTCGGGGCAATCAATCGTCACCAGATTCCGGCAATTGTAGTGTCTTTCGGCACTGCAACGGCTTTAATCGCCGTCAACTCCAAATCTGAAATCACAGGCGCAGCAATCGCCCCTGGTCTCTTATCCGCAACAGAATCACTGTCACAGAAAACGGCCAAGCTCCCGGAAATCAAGCTTGCAAGACCAAAAACATCGCTTGGAAGAAACACCATTGAGTCTATGCGATCCGGTATTATCTTTGGTTTCGCAGGCCTTGTCGACAGAATTGTGTCAGAGATGACCAGAGAAATGGGCGAAACACCTGTAATCATCGGCACAGGTGGCCTCATCTCGATAATGTCGACAGTCCAGACCTGCATTCAAAAGTATGACCCGCTCCTGTCGCTTTACGGCCTGAAAGCCCTCTATGACCGCAACATGGCGGATAGGTAGCCTCGAAATCTCTGGCAGGAGCGTGCTTGCTCCTCTGGCTGGAGTGGGCGACCCGCCGTTTAGAAATATCTGCAAGCGATTCGGTGCAAGTCTCATCTACACTGAATTTGTTTCAGCCCAGGGGTTGCTACAGAAAAACAAATACACAAAAGCCATGCTTTTTTTGAATAACGATGAGCATCCTGTTGGCATCCAGCTTTTTGGTCATGAACCGGAACATCTTGGCAGAGCTTCAAAGTTTGTTGAGGAGGCCGGCGTTGATTTTGTCGACCTCAACTGTGGCTGTCCCGAAAGAAAGATCGTTTCAACTGGTGCCGGTGCTGCATTGCTCAAAGACCCAGACCTGATCGCAAGAATTGTCGAAGCGATGGTGAAATCTGTGACCATTCCAGTGACAGTCAAGATTCGCCTCGGGGTGACAAAGGATAACAACATCGCCGTGCAACTCGTAAAAATGGTTGAAAATGCCGGAGCAAAGGCGCTTGCAGTCAACACTTGCTTTGTCTCGCAGGGTCTGGTTGGCCCTTACCTTTGGGATGAGCTTTCAAACATTGTTGCAGCCGTCAAAATCCCAGTCATCGGCAATGGAGGCATCAAAACTCCAGAGGATGCAAAGAAGATGATGGAGACAGGCATTTCTGCCGTCATGCTTGGAAGGTCTTGCCTTGGTGCGCCCTGGATTTTCAGACAGGTAGAAGCAGCAGTGAGTAACCAACCAATCCCGCCAAATCCAACACTTTCCGAGCGTTTCGATGTAATGCTTGAGCACCTCGAATCTGTTGTGGCTTACAAGGGTGAAAAAATCGGCGTTTCCGAGATGAGGAAACATTGGGCGTGGTATGTGAAAGGTCTCCACGACAGTGCCAGATTCAAGGAAGACGCAATCCACATCAAAACACTTGCAGCAATGAAGGAGAATCTGCTAAAATACAGGCAGCACTTGCTCGAAAAGGGGTTTTAAATGAAGAAACTTCTCATTTTTGCGATGGTTTTGGTCACTGCTTCATGCGGTGTGGCAAGGATAAGTGACAAGGCTCTCGAGGCTGAATTGAAGAAGCTCCCACCTGACGTTCCCGTCTACCCTTACGGCCAGATTTCCTCTCTCGATCGCGACCTTTTCAGGGTTGAGGTTGGGGAATTCACGCTGGCACAAGGCGTTCTGGTTTTTGACGACAGTCAGGAGAAAGTCGCCTCGTGGTACAAGGCAGAGCTGCCAAAGCAAGGCTGGGAGATAATCAACCTCCAGGACACGCTCATTGTTTCGGTAAAAAACGGCGTCCATTTTCAGCTGATGATCAACTCAGATGACAACAAAACCAAGGTCATCTACTTCATGAACCCGGCAAAGTGAGGAAAAGATGATAGAAGTTCCACTCGAAATATTTTCAACCCTTGTTGAGGAGGCGTGGGCATCGCTTCCTGATGAATGGAAACAAAGACTAATAGAAGCAAACATATCGTGGGAGGTTCAGGACTTTGCAGACGGGCACACGCTTGAAAAGTTTGACAACATGAACCCCTGGTCGCTGCTTGGCCTTTACACCGGCGTGCCGATCACGGCAAAACGCGGCATGGCGCCGTACGAACACCCGGAACGGATTCAGCTTTACAGGCGACCGATACTGGCGCACTCGCACGATTTCGAGCATCTGAAGAAAATGATCAGGCACGTGCTCTACCACGAGATCGGCCACCATTTCGGCCTCGACGAGGACGAGCTTGCCGAAGCACAGAAGGGGGATGGAGTGTGAGTTATGCTAGAGATTAATGGATTAGATTCGCATTTTTACTCTTTTATTGATAATTTCGTTTTTATTGAGAATAAACCTATAGTCCAAATAATATCACAAAATTCGTTGTTCTTGCCTTTCGAATATATAATATCATCATTACCGATGTTTGCGACATTAACATTGCTACTTGTTTTTGTGAACTTTAAATCGTTAATGTATTGGTTATCTTTAGTGATGCCGATAGGTGTTAGATAAAAGAAATCGTCTGGTTTTACAGTAATATTCGGATAATATATTACTAATTTTACAATATCTACCACTTCTACGAGGCAGAAATATTGGACTTTGTCTTTGGTGCCATAAACTACACATGAACCAGTTCTTGTTGGAATAAAATACCCATTTGCGCTAATAGCCCCAATATTACTTGGGAAAACCGACCACTGCACGTCTGCAATTTGAACTTTATTTTCATATTCATCGCAATAGATAACTTTAAAATACTGATCGCAACCAACATTCATTGATATTTTTGGACCTGGATCCATGATAAATTTATTAGCGTATGAT
>CAYYJO010000032.1:0-4333 GCA_964472265.1 uncultured Caldisericales bacterium
ACATACAGCTTCCCATTGGCAATCATCGGTGCGCTCCAGGTGTTGCTCCAAACTGACTGCATCCACAGTTTTTTGCCGGTTTTCATATCAAGGCAGTAGATTTTTTCCGCAGAAACAGTGTAAAGCCTGTCTTTATAAAGAAGCATAGGACAGTTGAACGATTCGTCCCTGTCTGGATCGTCATATTCCCAGACGATGGCGCCGGTTTTTGCATCCATGCACATAACCTTGTAGCAGATGGTTCCGAAATAGAGCTTGCCGTCGTTGTAGACAGGGGTTGAGATAACGCCGCCATATTTCAGCTCGTCGATTGTGACGTGCTTGTCATGGTGGCACTTTTCACCGCACTTTGTTCGCCAGAGCTCAAGCCCGTCAGCGAGATTGACCGCCCTGAACCAGTTGTCCTGGGAACCGATGAAGGCTTTTCCTTCGGCAATCATGACCGTCGGGATCACCCTGAAACCGGTTGGGAACTCCCAGTATTTTTCGAGCTGGTCAGTCTTTGGGCCGGCTTCTTTTGGCGCAAAACCCGTTCTTTCGTTGTCGCCCATGAAGGTCGTCCAGGTGTCGGATGAAGAAGAGGCGCCTTCCAAAACACTTGATGCTTTCTGGGTTATGCTCCCAAAACAATAGAAAGTTCCCCTTTCAGTTCCAATAAACAGCTTGTTATCGACAATTACCGGTGGAGCAATTATTTCTCCATCAAGTTCAATTGATTTTAGAACCTTACCTGTTTGAGCATCCAAACAATACAAATTATGGTCGTTTGAGCCAAACCAAATCTTGCCTTCGCAATAAACTGGCGAAGAACATATTGCGTTAGTTGCATCTTTTGTCTGAAAATCCCAAAGTTTTATTCCGTTTTTCCTATTGAGGCAGTAGAATTTTCCAGCTCTTCCAGCAACAAAGACTTTCCCGTCAGCGACAAGCGGTATCGAAGCATTTCTGATGCTGTGCTTAGACTCCGAGCTCCATTCTAATCCACCTTTTTCAAGGTCGACACAATAGAAATCCTTGTCAGGTCCTCCATAATAAACAAACCCATCAACAACAGTCGGGGTGCAAAAAAATGGATGCTTGGCATTTGCAGCCAGCCTCCATTTTTGGTTTTTGGATTTCAGATCAAAACAAGTTACAGCTATCGTCGATGAAACCAGAAGATTGTCACCTGAAACTGTAAGTGCTGAACGCATTGCCATTGGATCGGGAGGAATGTAATCTTTTGTTTGTTTGTCGTAGAAATAGGCATCAGTTGTAAATATTTTTTTGTTTTCACCAGTTTCCGTATCAAATGCATAGACATCGAAAGCACCAGTGTTTATATTATATTTGGTATCTTTCCCGCTAAAAGTGAACGCAACAAGCAACTTATCCTCATAAATGACTGGAGAGCTACGAATATATGAACCTTCTTTGGGGTCATGATTTTTATCTCTTGTTGGTGTTGAATTTTTCGATTTCCACACCAACGACCCATCAACGTTATTGATGCAATAAACATCGCTGTTAACGGCACAAACATAGACTTTATCCTTGTATATGACTGGCGAAGCCGATATGCCTGAAACAAAGAATTCTCTCGATGAGGTGTTTGGATTTGCATTATCAATTGTGAATTCCCATATTTCATTACCAGTGTTTGCGTCAGCTTTTATGAATTTGCTTGAATATGTCTCGTGGGCAGTTTTTGTCATTCTTCCATAATAAACATATCCATCACAGTAAACTGCAGGTGCTTCAAAGGAACGACCATATTCTTCAACAGGTAGGCATTTATCAACCGGATCACCAACGCATTTTTGCCAGAGTAGGTCAATTTTCCCGGGATCAACCCCGCAACCTTTTGGCACAATTGCATTGTGCTGAGGATTCATCATGTAACATGTCCATTCGCAAACCTCCATGGACTTGCCACCAACCAATGGGAAAGTAGTCAAAATAAGCGCAATTGCGCAAAGAATGTTCAGTCTCCTCATAAAATCCTCCTGTCACTCACAAGTTAACATCATAGCCTTTTGCAAGCATTTGTAAACATTAAAAATCAAAACGGGGTTGCCGTGTCAAAGCCTGTGAAAGGAGTTGAACACATGAGCACAGAAGAATTCACCGTAAGCGGAGAACAGCTGATTGCAAAGGTGAAGGCAATCATTCATGAAGGCAACATAAGGCGCATCATCATCAAAAACGAGGAAGGCAAGACAATCGTCGAATTTCCAATGACCCTTGGCGTTGTCGGCGTCGTGCTGGCACCCGGACTTGCAGCCCTTGGAGCAATCGCAGCGCTTGTTACAAAGTGCACAATCATCGTTGAAAAGGAAGACTGATCGTGGAAAACATCAACATTCCATACCCGGAAGGGCAAACGCTCAGGCTGGTCATTGATGTTGGCGCATGCAGGCTGACTTTGAAAAAAGGTAGTTCTGACTCCTTCATCAACGGCACCTACAACGACCCGACAGGCGAGAGGCCGTATCTTCAGGAAGCAGTTGACGGAACCGTGAGGATTTGGCAAAAGAGCATCTTTGCTTTCAAGGGTTATTCGGGTGGGTCGAACATTCCCGAGTTTCTGCTGGAAGTGTCGGACAAGACACCTTTTGAGATAGAGTTCAAATCAAGCGCTTCAGAGGTGTTTGTTGACCTTGGCGGACTCCCGGTGACCAAAACAGTCTTCCGTTATAATGCCGGAAAAGCCACACTTGTTTTCAGCAAGCCAAATCCGGTTGCAATGGATTTGCTTGATTTTTCAGGCAATGCCGGCGATCTGACAATCGATTCAATTGCAAACTCAAACGCTTCAAAGGTTGCTGTTGAAGGAAGCGCTGCCGGGTTCAAGCTGAATTTTGCCGGGGAACTGAAGTCGGACATGAAAGTTTCGGTTTCATCAAGCGTTTCAGGCATAAAAATGGAAATCCCAAGACGTTCCAACGCACTGATAAGACAGAGTTCAATGCTTGGCGGTGCAAGCTACAACGGCGATTTCAGGGAGACAAAAAATGGCCTGGAAACAGCTTCCTACGACCCAGGCCAGCCGTCTATTGTGATCGATTCAAAAATCACGCTTGGTGGCATCGAAGTGAAGATGGTGTCGTAGTCCTATTTTCTTCTCCCAACCAATGATTTGGCGAAGAATTTCTTGGATTTTATGAAAGAGGTTTCTCGTGCCATCGGCAATAACCGAAGTTAGAAGTTAGATGGGGTAGATGGCGGAGCGGATGAGATTCGAACTCATGAACCGGTTTTACACCAGTTACTCGCTTAGCAGGCGAGTGCCTTCGACCCCTCGGCCACCGCTCCAGCAACGAGAAAACATTATAGGATTATCCGACAATGTCAAGAAATTCTAGCAATCAACGTGCATCTGCCGGCAAATGCCTGATTTTTACTTGACAAACTTCATTGGAACTGACTTTAACCTGACGCCTGACAATATACTATTTCATATCGTACTACTTTTCGTAGGACAACATCCTACCAAATGGTACCCCGAAAGGAGAAAGTAATGAAGAAGTATTTAGCAGCAGCGTTAATGGTGGTTATGCTCGTAACCACGGCAGCAGTTTTCGCATCGGAAAACATCTGGGGAAGGGTTGACAAGATCGACACTGCCCAGAACACGATTACAGCCTGGAATGGCCAGCTTGGAACCATCACCATGAAGGTTGATTCAGCTACCAAAATCACCCAGGATGGAAAGTCAATCAATCTTGGTGACATCGAGATTTCAAGCCATGTCAGCGGCACCGCAGACAAACAGTCAGACGGAACCTACCTTGGCAAGGAGCTGACTGTGACAGCGAACACAAGAAGACAGACCTGCACAGGCATCGGTGGAAGAATCGAAGCAATCGACATTCCAAACAGAACACTCTCGATGTGGAGCGCAAACCTTGGCAACTACAATGTCAAAGTGACAAGTGATGCAATAATCACCAAAGACGGCAAAGATGCAAAGCTTGAAGACCTGAAGACCGGCAACATGGCATGGTTTACAGCCACAAAGAACGACGACGGAACCTATACGGCAACCGGTGTTGAGTCCAGAGAAAATGGTGGACGCGGTGGTTGTGGCGGCGGTGGCTGTCGCGGTGGTGGCGGCAATGGTCGCGGACAGGGTCGTGGAAGAGGCGGAAACTAGTACATCTCACCCTTCTGGTTATGGGCTGGCGTGCTGCCAGCCCTTTTTTATTTCAGTTCACGCCTGCAGTAGCACATGGGTTTTCCATCAGATAGCCACTCGAAAAACCTCGTTGTGATTTCAAATCCCTGAGACTGGCAGATGTCCTGTCTCATGTGCCTTGCCTCTATCTCAATCTTTCGTTGCTTCAGAAAATGC
>CAYYJO010000032.1:4343-23615 GCA_964472265.1 uncultured Caldisericales bacterium
CCGAATCGTAAACCGAGAACGCAAAAACCGCAGTGTAGAAAACCTTCTTTTCGCCCATCAGAGGTTCGGTGAATGTCTCGTCGCCCTTGTAGTGCTCAACCGGGGTGCCAACAATGAGCGCCTCCATCCTGTGTTTTCGCTTGAGTACCAGCGGAAATGTTTTCGGGTATGAAATATAAAGGGAAATGTTTTGTGCATTGAGGGTCTGAAGCGCCTGGTGCGCGAGTCTGAGTACGGTGTCATGATCGCGTTCTGTAAGGTGGCGAACAAGCTCAATCCTGATGTCTGCGCCGATCATGTTGACAAGGTCAAAGTTTGGCATGAGGATATTTTAGCGCCAATCATTAAAACTTGACGAAAAGCATGAAAAACGTAGAATTGAGGCGGAATGATTGCAAAAGGAACAGTTGCCACAAACAGAAAAGCTGGCTATCTCTACAAGCTCGAGGATACATACGAAGCCGGAATCGTGCTCACCGGTGACGAAGTGAAGTCTCTGCGTAACGGTTCGTGTGATCTCAAGGATGCATGGGTCGAGGTCGTCGGGTCAGAAATATTCGTTATCGGTATGCACATAAGCAATTATGTGCTGTCGCAGATGCCGTCAAAACCTAACCGCAAGCGCAAGCTGCTGATGCACAAGTTTCAGATAAGACGCATCGGAGCGAGATTGCTTCAAGGCGGCTATACCTGTGTGCCAATCGAGGTTTTCTTCAATGACATCGGTCTGGCAAAAGTTAGAATAGCCATCGCCCATGGAAAGCGCGAGTTCGAGCACCGTGACAGGATCATCGAAAGACAGAACAAACGCGACCAGTCCAGAGAGATGAAGGAGGGATGATGAACAAGGCATTGACTCTCATCCTCGCTCTCATCCTCGCTTTCTCAATCATGCCAGCCACAGCGGCAACAAAGACTGTGATCACCGTTTATCAGGAAACAAACTTCAGAGTCAGTAACTCCATAAACTCTGACAAAGTGGCCGTGATAAAACCCCCTGCAAAGTTCGATGTTGTTGATTCGGCAAAGAACGGCGACGGCGAACTCTGGTACAAGGTAAAATTGAATGATGGCAGATACGCCTGGGTTTTTTCTGCTGTTGTTAATGTCTCGACGGTCAATGTGGAGGAGGCCATTAAAAACCAAAGCCTTGTGCTCGACGCTGCTGTTTACAAAATCAACATCAGGTCGTCACCCTCAAAGGATTCCTCGATTGTTGCAACCATAAACCAGAAGCAGACTTTTAAAATCATCTCAAAAGTCCAGGCCTCAGACAATTCAATCTGGTACAAAATTCAACTGGACGGCAGCAAGGTTGGCTGGGTCATTTCAACAGTTGTTTCAAACTTTGTCACCGATCAGGTCAAACAAACGCCAGTTTCAGGCAAGGTTGCAATCATCGATCCAATGGTCAACATCAGGTCGCTCCCATCACTTGATTCGTCGACAGTCACAAGAACCTCGTCGACGATAAGACCCCAAATTATCTCTGAATCAAAAGACAAATCGGGGATGCTGTGGTATCAGGTTGCCCTGCCCAATGGTCAAAATGGCTGGGTTAGGTCTGACATGGCAAAGATTGACAAGCCAGTCTCCGAAACTCCGCAAAAAGGTCTTCAGGTTTCAATCGAGACAGGCACAAACATCAGGAAGGATGCCGGAACCGGCTTTGCAAAGGTCACAACAATCTCTCAGACGGTCGATCTTCAGGTTCAGGCAAGCAAGCCTGATGTAAACGGAGACATCTGGTACAAAGTCTCGGGGTCTTTTGGTACAGGCTGGGTCATGGCCTCGCTTGTCAAGACAGTTTCGACTCTCGGTTACACAACCGTCAATCCAGATGCCAACCTCTACATCTCACCTTCGAAAAACGCCAACGTCATCACCCAGACAGACAAGCAGTTCAGATGCTCAATTTCAGGTGCAGCATTGACAAATCTTAACGAAACCTGGTATCTGGTCACTCTTGCCGATGTAAACAAAACCGGTTGGGTGCTGGGCGACAACATGAAACTTGCAGGAAATTTTACGCTCCCCCCGGCAAGCATGATAGGCACGAATGTCGAGGTCAAAAAGGAAACAAAACTGACTACCATCCCTTCTGGAAACGCTGGCTATGCTATATATTCAGGCGGTAAAGGTGTAGTGGATGCAGTTGCCGTTAGGGACAAGGGGCAACTCTTTTACAGAATAACAACCGGTGGCAGGACAGGCTGGATTTCAGCTGAATTCATAAGGAAAAGTGACAAGAACACTCTTGCTCAAGCCAACCTTACAGATTTCAAGTACGAAATTAAAAACGACATTATCACCTTCAACATCGCATACAAAGGCAACCCGCAGGACGTCAGGACTGTTGACAAACCCAACGATTCCATCGTCCAGCTCTATCTCGAAAACTCGGTCAACGCCAGCCAGATTCTGAACCTAAATGTCTCGTCATCGCTGGTTTCGGAGGTTTCGGTCAAGCAGCTCTCCATCTCTCCTGCGATAGTGCTGGTAACTTTTGCCACAAACAAGGCCGTTGAATCCTACGTTGCCCCTGTCACTTCAAGCGAAGGCTCAATTGTGTGCAAAATTTACCCAAGATCAAAAGATTCAGACATCAAGGTCGTCATCCAGGGCAAACCGGTGATAAGCCAGATTAGGCCGTACATCAAGGACGCCAAACCCATGATCCCCCTTTCAGCCATCAAAGACACGCTTGGAATGCTCACACGCGAGGATGCTTCAAAAACTGAGTACACACTGGAAACATCAGACACATCCCGGCTTGTCTTCAGGGTTGGTGACCCACAGGCAGGTAGCATCAGAGACGGCAAGAAGAACGTTTTCTTTGCCACGCCGGCAACCGAGAAGAAGAACGGCCAGATTTTTGTGCCCATCGAACCAATCGCCAGACTGCTTGGCTTCAAGTACGATTTCAACGCTCCGACAAGATCAATCTACCTTGACCCGGTCATAGAAAAGCTCGATTTTGGCGGATGTAGCGACAAAACACAGGGATGCAAGACTTTTGAAACTGAAATAACTTTCCTTGAGCACTACAAAAAAGACACCGCTCCTGATGGTAGAGCCAGAATTGTGCTCGATTATGCAGTTCTTGATCCTGTTGCAAAAACCGGACTTGATCCAAAGAGAGTCCAGGTGACGGACACTCCAAGAATCGGCGACAAACCACCATCGGTCACAATCCTTGTCACCTTGAAGGAGAACGAAACGATGGATGTTTCGGAAACGAAATACCCATCTCCAAGACTCGTTTTCATGATAAAGGAAAAAAACAAGTCAGGGCTGGCAGGAAAGGTCATAATCCTTGATCCTGGGCATGGCACAATGTTTCTAAAGGGGGCTTTCGACGGTGGCTGTAAATCGTTGAACGGACAATACGAGTCTGAGCTTGCCCTAAAGATAACCATCAAACTCCGAGACATGCTGATTGCTGACAAAGCAAAGGTCGAACTAACTCGAACCGAAGAAAAGAACTCAAAAAACCCCGATTTGGACGCAAGAATTTCGAGAGCAAACCGATCTGGTGCCGACCTGTATCTGTCGGTTCATTTCGGTTGGTCGCAAGACCCGTCCGAGAACGGCTGCAAAACCTACTACTACACCAACCTCGGAAAAAAGTTTGCAGAAATCCTGCAGTCAAAAGCCACAAGAAGCGTCCCCGGAGACAATATGGGCGCAAGGTTTGTCGGCTTCGATGTGTGCAAAAACATCAACAGCATGCCATCGGTAATCATTGAGCTGATGCATTTGTCCAATGAACGCGCCAGCAACTGGATTTCTGAAGATGACAATGTTTCAAGGGTTGCGCAGGCAATGTACGATTCAATCAAGCAATATTTTGAAGGAGACACAAATTGAGAAGCGACGGCAGAAAACCGGACGAACTGAGACAGATCACCATTGAGCCAGGATTTGCAAAATACGCAGAAGGTTCAGCCCTGATAACATGGGGTAATACGAAGGTCATTTGCACGGCATCATGGGAGCCAAAAGTTGCTCCATGGCTTAAAGACCTTGGGCAAGGTTGGGTTACTGCGGAATATGCCATGCTCCCCAGGTGTGCACCCCAACGAATCCAGCGCGACATAATCAAAAAAACCCAGGCTGCAAGGTCTGTAGAGATTCAAAGGCTCATCGGAAGGGCGCTTCGCTCGATCTGCGACCTCAAGGCATTGGGCGAAAACACGATCACAATTGACTGCGACGTGATCCAGGCTGACGGTGGAACAAGAGTAGCTTCCACGGTCGGTGGCTTTGTTGCTCTCGTTCAGGCTTGCAGAAACCTGAAAATGAGACAGTTTCCGGTAAAGGATTACCTTGGAGCCGTTTCTCTTGGCATGGTCGGCGGTGAAATCCTTCTCGACCTCAATTACGACGAAGACAGCAAGGCGCAGGTTGATATGAACCTGATCTCCGATGTAAACGCAAACCTTTCAGAGGTGCAGGCCACCGGCGAGACCTCAACCATTCCGCTCAAAAAATTCAACGAGATGATGGATGTCGGTTTGCTTGGAATCATGCAGGTAATAGCGAAAATTAAGGAAGCCATCGGTCCGATCAGATGAAAATAGTGCTCGCAACCACGAACCCAGGCAAGATCAGGGAAATTAGATCAATGCTGGGGGGCATTGAAATCATTGGACTCGATGAACTGAACGTTGACATGCCTAAAGAAAATGGCGAAACAATTGAGGCAAATGCCATTATCAAATCTCAATCGGTTTTCAGCCAGACCGGATTACCAACGCTTGCCGAGGATTCCGGCCTTTGCATCGATGCCCTGAGTGGCGAACCAGGAGTTCATTCTGCACGATATGCCGGCGGCACTCCCGAAAATATTGCCAAAGTGCTCTCCAGGATGGCAGGGATTCAAAATCGTGACGCCCATTTTGAAACGATTTTCTCTTTCACCAGCAACGAGGGGACAAATGTTTTCAAAGGCAGGCAGGACGGCAGGATTGGCTTTGAACCAAAAGGGGCAAATGGTTTCGGCTACGACCCAATCTTTATTAACGAACTTGGCAAAACCAACGCCGAAAGCTCCATCGAGGAGAAAAACTCAATCTCTGCCAGAGGAAAAGCCTTGAGAGCAGCCAAAACCTTTCTGGAAAAACTGTTGTCTGGAGATTGATCAGGATTCGACTTCAACAAAGATTGAAGAGAACTTCTCTACTATCTCCTCAATTCTCCTCAAATCCTTTGCTTTGCCTTTTTTGGGTTTCAGCTTCAGGTCCTGCAGCTTTTCCGACATTGACCTGAGTGTGTTGGTCTTGAGCTTCAGGTTGGTTTTGAGAGAATGCTGCGATTCCTCAAGCACGAGGATCAATCCCGAAAGCTGTCCTGAAACCACAACCTGATAACGCTCGACAAGCTCTTTTGTGGTCACCCTTAGCTCATAAAGCTGGACAAGAAGGTTCTTGATCTGTTCGTTCTTCCTGTTTGCCTTTTTCTTTGCTTTTGCGTCTGCAGTTTGTTGTGCTTCTACCGGCTGTGATTTCGATTCATTGGTTTCTTGTGCCTGGCTTCCACCCAGCTCATCAATCGACGTAATCTCTTCAAACATTGGCTGTCTCCTTTTTCTGGCTGTACTTCTTCTGAAGTATCGATTCAATCTTCGCCCTCAGCTCCTTGTTGATGGAGCTTGTTGACCTGTTCCCGTTTATGAATTTGAAATCGCACTCTTTGCCTAAAGTCAAAAAATGCTGGTTCATCTTGGTTTGATACCTGATAAAACTCTCGTACCAGTCTCTCGAAAAGCCCATATCCATGCCTGATTCCCAGTAGTTGAGCTCTTTTTTTGCCTGCAAGGTTCTGTCGATGAGGATTTTTACCGGCACCTTCAGGAAGAAGACAGCCTCAGGCTTCACGGCCATTGAATAGACTTTCTGAATCCAGTCGAAAGAAGCACCTCTGGCAAGGTCTCTGGCGATCAGGGTGTAGAAGTACCTGTCAGCAAGAACAATATGGCCTGCTCGGAGCATTGGTATGATCCTGTTTTCCAGCTGGTCGTAAAAATCAGTGGCGTAAAAAAGCGAAAGGGTTCTCGGCGAGAGAATGTTTCCCTGTCTTGCCTGCTCCAGATCCTGCGCTACAAGCTCCGATCTTTTCAGACCGGTGGAGGTGACGGGATAACCGTTCTGTTCAAGCCACTTGGTCAGAAGATTGATCTGGGTTGTCCTGCCTGAGGAATCAGGCCCTTCGACAACGATCAGGGTGCCTTTGAATTCATTCTTGCCAAACTTCGTTATGTCGCTCATTTCAGCCCCTTGAATGCAAATTCAGTCAGGTCGATGTTGTCTGAAACAATCTTTCTTACTGCTTCCTGTTGGAGATGGATGTCAATCTTGGCATCCATGACTGTAAATTTGTACTTCTCTGAAAGCATCTCGTACTCATCAAAGATTTTCCCCTGGAAAATCCTGAACGACTCATTCAGATTGTCAGAAAAACCCATGTCCATTCCGGCTTCAAAGTACTTCAGGGCTGGTCTGCCGGCCAGAATCCTTCCCAAAGCAACTTCAAGGGGCAATCTGAAATAGAAAGTTATGTCAGGCAGGATTGCATAGGAATAGAGGTTGTCCAGCCATTGCGAATCGCAGCCCCTGACGTGATCCCTGGCAAAAGCTGTGAAGGCGTACCTGTCACAGAGAACGATGTATCCGGCTTTCAGCATCGGCAGCAGCTGGCGTTCGTACCTGTCAGTAAAGTCAGTTGCATGTATGAGCGAAAATGTTGTAGGAGTAAGGATTTGTTTTTTCTTTCCCTTTTTGGTGCAGTTTTTTACAAGCTCAGAGCTGTTCCATGGGCTGAAATGGACTTTGTAGTTCAATCCTTCTAGCCACTTGTGAAGCAGATAAATCTGCGTTGACTTGCCTGAACCGTCCAAGCCTTCAACAGCGACAAGTTTTCCCGGATAATCATTTTTTTTCATTGCAGATCTCTCTCACCTTTATGTCTAAACCAAAAATGTTTGCCATCATCTGACCTTTTTTCGAAATCTTGAGGTACTCTGACAGACCTGTCTGGCTGGCGTACACGTCAACACCGAGTTTTGTTCCTTCCAGATCAATTTTCACATCCGAGTTTCTTTGCAGATGTTCGCCGTCAAGTGCATCTGCCAGCCTGAGAATGGAGCTTAAAATCAGGAGTTTGTTCTTCTTTTCCTCTGTAAGTTCGGCAAAACCGGAGTGATCGGGCTTCGGTTCTGATCTTCTGTGGTACCTGGCTATGTTTGCGATAAAGGACATCTGCTCTTTTGAAAAACCCGGCAGTTCTGAGTTGGCGATGATATAGCTTGAGTGCTTGTGATGTTTGTCGTAGGAAATGAACTGGCCTATGTCGTGAAGCATGGAAGCGGTCTCAAGCATGTTTCTGTCTTCTTCATCAAGCTGGCATCTGTCTTTCAGCTGGTTAAACAGTGACATTGCCATGCTCGTGACAAAAACGGCGTGATCTCTGTCAAAGTTGTACTTGGAACCAAGCGCTTCAGTTGCCACTTGAAGCTGGATATCGTGTTCATGAGCATAGACATCGTGGCTTGAAAGATTGTCGATAATATCCTTTATTATTCCTTCACGAACGCCAACTCCAGGGACAGTTATCTCATTGTCTCCAAGTTTTCCCAGGATTGTTCTGTAGATTATTGCCGCCGGAAGGATAATGTCCGCCCTGTCAGGCCTCATCTCGTACAAAGCCTGTCTTTGCGCAAAAGTTGTGTGCCTGAGGGTGCTGATGACATTGTCCAGTTCGGAAACAGTAATGGTGACCACGTCATCTGTGATGATTTTGTTTTGTGCAATCTTAGCAATTTCCTCGATGTTACCACCTGTTCCGATTACGCCGGAGTGGTTGAGTCTGGTGAAATGAGGATCGAGTCTCATGCTGCTGATGTAATCTTCCATGATTTTCAGGGATTCCGGGTTGTCCGGGTCGCATTCTGTCGTTTCAAGCAACCTGACGACTCCATAGGATTTAGATTCGGTAAAAAACCCGGCTTTCATGGCATGAGTTATCTCAACACTTCCACCGCCAAGGTCAATCAGTACCCAGTTGTCTGCTGAATAGGGGAGCTTGTCTTTCACGGCCACATAAATAAGCCTTGCCTCTTCGGTGCCGGAAATGATCTCAAGCTTTATGCCCGATTTCCTCTCGATGCTCTCAACCAAATCCTTTCTGTTTTTGCCTTCCCTCACAGCTGATGTTGCAACCGCCCTGTAATGGGTGACGCCTGATTGAGTGAGGATTTCCCTTATGGTTACGAACAAATCGGACGCCCTGTCGATCAAATCCTGTTCAAGCATCCCTGTCGTGAACACCCTGTGTCCAAGCCTGACCGGATATCTTCTTTTGGCAATTGTTTCCGACGACCCATCCTTGAGAAACTTTTTTATGACGAGTCTTATGGCGTTTGAACCGACATCAATTCCCGCGATAATCGGATTTTCTGCTCCTGAAATGATTGAAATGTATGTTTCTTGTTCCACACTCACTTTTTTAGTTGTAAATGTTAGCAGATGATTAGCTGTCGTTAATTGATTATTTGTCTTGTGAGAGCCAGCTTGGTATCCACTCGGACGCTGGGCCCGCCTTTATTCTTCTGGCTTCTTCGCTCCGCTTTGAGAGCCATTTTGCTTCAACCTTGCTTTGAAGGCATCCACAGTATTTTTGTCTGAATATTCCAAGATTTATAGCCTGTTCTCTGCTTTGGTCATACAATGGCCTGAAGTCAAAGTACCTGAAACCATCAAAACTCAAGCCGATATTTTTCAGCAGTTCATGCTTTTGGTACGGTGAAATAAGAAGGCTGGTTGTGAAGTTGGAGAACCCCAGCTCTTTGGCAACTTCACTCACCTTTTCAAGTCGAAACGAAAAACAGTGGTCACACTTTGAAGTATCGGTCTTTGGAGTGTACGAATCCTCTTCAATAATTATCGGTTCAAGCTTTTTCACGGAACAGACGAATTTGAATGCTTCGAGCCTTTTTTCATATTCCTCGGCCGGTCTGATGTTGGGATTAAAAAATATTGGTTTGACCGAAAATCTGTTTGACTGGAGAAAATCTATCGTTGCAGTTGAGCATGGGCCGCAGCAGCAGTGGAGAAGAATGTCAGAAGAGGTACTCACTCTCCGCCTTCTTCTTAAGTCCGACAGCTTTGTAGCCGATCTCTGTAATTACTCTGCCCCTTGGTGTCCTGTCAATCATGCCTTCCTGGAAAAGGTATGGCTCAATAACGTCTTCGACGGTATCACGATCTTCAGCCAATATCGCAGCCATGTTGTCAAGTCCGACCGGCCCACCGTTGAAGCGCTCAATGATTGTCATCAGCAGCCTTCTGTCCATCTTGTCCAGACCCCACTCGTTCACTTCGAGGGCTTTGAAGGTGTCGTCCAGAATCTGCCTTGTTATGACTGCTGATCCAACCACCTGGGCAAAATCCCTTGCACGCCTGAGCAGCCTTAGGACGATTCTCGGCGTCCCTCTGCCACGTTTGCCGATCATCTGGGCAAGGTCGTGGTCAATCTGGATTCCGAGCGCCTGGGCAGCCCTGACGGCCACTTTTGCCAGGTCGTCAACCGTGTAGAAATCAAGCCTTTCAATGATTCCAAACCTGTCACGGAGAGGGCTTGAGAGCAACGACAGCCTAGTTGTTGCGCCAACAAGAGTGAACCTGTTGAGTGGAAGCGTTATCGTTCTGGCCGATGGGCCTTTGCCAAGCACAATGTCGAAGTGAAAATCCTCCATTGCGCCGTAGAATGTTTCTTCAATCTGGGGATTAAGTCTGTGGATTTCGTCGACGAAAAGGATGTCCCCTTCGGCAAGGCTGGTCAGAATCGCTGCAAGGTCACCAGCTTTTTCAATGGCTTTGCCTGTTGTTCGCTTGATCGATGCGTTCATCTCGTTTGCCACAATGCAAGCAAGCGTTGTCTTTCCAAGTCCGGGAGGGCCATAAAAAAGGATATGGTCAAGAATTCCTTCGCCTTTTCCAAGCTTGGTTCTGTCCCTTTTTTTGGCAGCCTCGAGAAATGTTGCCAGATTCTTCTTCACCCTCTCCTGACCGATGAACTGAGAGAGCCTTGACGGTCTCAGCGACAGTTCTTCATCATCAGAGGTAAAATTTGGATCAACGTGACGCTCTTCCACGAATTATCATTATAACTTCACGCATTTTCCAATCAAGACAGTTGATTTGTCTGCAATTGATGATAAATTCTTGCCAAATGGAAACCGACTGGACAAAGCTGATAAGGCAGGAATTGAACAACCACGACATGCTCCTCCTGGCTCATAACTATCAGGTGATGGCGATTCAGGAATCGGCTGATTTTGTTGGGGATTCGCTTGAACTTTCAAAGATTGCAAAAGAGTCTGAACATGAAAAGATCATGTTCTCGGCTGTGTACTTCATGGCAGAAACGGCAGCGATCCTCTCTTCGTCAAAGAAAATATTCATCGCCCAGAAAGAGGCCGGATGTCCCCTTGCTGACTCAATAAAAGTCGAGGATTTGCTGAAACTGAAGCAGGATCATCCAGGCGTTCCGGTAATGTGCTATATCAACTCAAACGCTGAGATCAAAGCTCTTTCGGATGTTGTCTGTACGTCGGCAAACGCAGTCAGGATCGCTGAAAAACTCGACAGTGACGAACTGATTTTCGTGCCTGATCAGGGGCTTGGCTCATGGGTGGCTGAAAAAACCGGCAAGAAAGTGCACCTTCACAAGGGTTTCTGCAATGTCCACTGGCACATGCCGACAAGCGACATAATTGAGTCAAGAAAAGCCCATCCAGACGCACTCCTTGTTGTACACCCCGAATGCACTCCGGAAGTACGTAAGCTGGCTGATTTTGTTGTGGGTACATCAGGAATGATCAAGTACGCTCAGGAAAATCCCGGACGTGAATTCATCATCGGCACTGAAGTCGGAATGAAACAGCGACTTGAAAAAATGTTTCCTCAGTCAAAGTTTTACATGGCTTCAAAAACGCTCATCTGCCCAAACATGAAAAAAACCTATCCTGAGCTGCTGGTCAATTCGATCAGGAACGAAGAAACACTCGTTAAGGTCGATCCGATTACAGCTGATAGGGCGAAAAGGGCGATTGAAAGGATGCATGAGTTTTAAAATCCCAAGGCACATCACGTCTTCCTCGGCCTCGGAATCATGGAGCTACGATGCCGTTGTTATTGGATCAGGCGTTGCCGGTTTGATGTGTGCGCTGAAACTGGCAAAGCACATGAAGGTTGCACTCCTCACCAAGGAAAGGCTCGTTGATTCCAACTCTTTCTATGCACAGGGTGGCTTGGCCATTTCGATGGGCAACAACGATTCACCTGAACTCTGGTTCAAAGACACCATCAACGCAGGCGCTGGTCTTTGCAGGGAGAGCGCCGTTCAACTCGTTATCGACAAAACCCCCGGAATGATCAAAGAGCTTGAGGATATGGGGATTTGGTTCGACATCGACGAAGAAGGCAGATACCTGCTGGGACGAGAGGCTTACCACACTGTCAGACGCATTCTGCACGCTGGTGGCGACCAGACCGGACGAATGATCTCCCAGACAATGTGCCACCAGATTCAGCACATGTCGTCAACCGTTATCTTTGAGGAATCATTTGCAACCGATATTTTGACAGATGAAACCGGTGCCGTTGCCGGAGTCTCGGCAATAGTCGACGATGCGGACGTAATTTTTTCGACTCCAAACGTTATCATTGCAACCGGTGGTTGTGGACAGCTCTACTTTTACACCAGCAATCCCCAGGTTGCCACAGGTGACGGCATTGCAATGGCCATGAGAGCAGGGGCAACCCTTGTCGACATGGAATTTGTGCAGTTTCACCCGACAATCTGCTATGCAATCCCCGGCCAACCCTTCCTTGTGACCGAGGCTGTCAGGGGTGAGGGGGCCAAGCTCATCAACTCAAACGGCGAGCGTTTCATGCCAAAGTATCATGAAATGGCCGAGGTTGCTCCACGAGACATCGTTTCAAGGGCCTGCTTTGAGGAGATGAGAAAAACTGCTTCAGAGTGGGTTTATCTCGACACAACCATTTTTGATGTCGGTTTTTTCTCGAAAAGATTTCCAACCGTCTACAACAAGTGCATGAAAGCTGGCTTTGACCCTACAACCCAACCGATTCCGGTTTCACCCGGTGCCCATTATCTGATGGGTGGTATCGAGGCCGACCTTGAAGGCAGAACCTCAGTCAAAGGATTGTATGCCTGTGGGGAGGCTGCTTCAAACGGAATGCACGGCGCAAACAGATTGGCGTCGAACTCAATCCCTGAAGGGCTTGTAACCGGCATGGTCTGTGCAAAATCCGTGCTTGCCGATGCAAACAAAGTTGGCAATATGATCTTGCCAGATCCCAAAACCCAGACCTGTCTTTCAATGACCCGTACACAGTTGAGGCTGGAGAACTGGAAAAATGTCGGAATCATAAGGAATGGAACCGACATTGCTGCTCATTTGGCCAGTCTCTCAAACCCATGCCAGCAGGAAACAAAGCTTCATTCAATCGGCATGATAGAGCTTGCCAACATGCACTGCATTTCACTGGCGCTCACCCTTTCCGCCCAAACAAGAAAGGAAAGCCGTGGCGCCCAGTACAGGTCCGACTTTACAGAAAGCAACCCGGAACTTGGAACAAAAAGAGTGCACATAAAGTCTTCAAAAGACGGTGATTCTGTTGTATTAACCGAAGGTTTGCACGACAAGGAGAAGTGGTCATGGACAAAGTGAGGCTGAAAAAACTGGTCGAGTCAGCATTGCAGGAAGACATAGCCTGGGGCGACATCACTTCAGAGCTGTGCATTTCCGCACAGTCTGTCACAAGGGCTGCGCTTGTGGCCAAAACTGACGCTGTCGTGTGTGGAATCCAGCCCTTTGCCATGTGCTTCAAGAGACTTGACGCAAAAACTGAGATTGATGTCAGAAAACTGGAAGGTTCGGTTGTTGTCCCCGGTGACGTTGTGGCATACGTTCAAGGCAGAACCAGGGCAATTCTCTCGGCAGAGCGGACAGCCCTCAATTTCTTCTGCCACATGTCGGGCATTGCGACCGCAACGGCAAAAGTGATGGAAAAGCTGGAAGGAACTGACTGTGTGGTTACTGACACCAGAAAAACCCTGCCTCTGCTTCGCATGATTGAAAAGCACGCCGTGAAGGTTGGAGGTGGGATGAACCACAGGTTTGACCTAAGTTCTCTTGTACTCATAAAAGACAATCATATAAAAGCTGCCGGATCGATAACAGAGGCGATAAATCTTGCATCTGCCGGAATTTCGCACACCATGAAAATAGAATGTGAAGTGACCAACGCCAGTGAGGCGATGGAAGCGGCTCAGGCTGGAGCTGACATAATCATGCTCGACAACATGTCGCCGTCGATGATTGCCGGTATTGTTGGCCAGCTGCCTGACGACGTATACACCGAAGCATCTGGCGGAATCACCATCAATAACTGCAGAGAATACGCAGAGGCTGGAGTGGACGTAATCTCTATGGGTTCAATCACCCATTCCGCCCCTTACGCCAACTTCTCTCTGGAATTTTAAGAAAACAAAAGCCCGACATCATGTCGGGCTTTTCAATTAATATCAGAAGATCAGTAGCTCAGGTCACATTCGCACAGCAGATCAACCTGCTCGGGATAGCCAACCAGCTTAACGCCTTCAATGGGCATCACGCCTCTTGCCACACAATCGGGCTCTGAGGCGTAAACCCTTACACCTTCAGCAAGCTTTGTTCTTACGAGTTTTGAGATTTCTGATTCTGAATTGGAGAAGCCAAGGATTGAATCCTGCGAGAATACTACCACATCATCTTTTACTGCCCGTCCAAGCCTGACCTTGTCCTCGTCATTGCCGAAAGGGGTTTTTGTCAGCATCACAAATATTTTCTTTGCCATATCAGAACCTCAGGATCGCGTCGCTGTCACGCAGCATCGCTTCCAAACCGGCATCGTCGATGGGTTCGCAGTGCATAAGATCTTCACACTTCATTCCTCTTGCTTCAACCGATGCCTTGTGAACATATAGCGTGAATCCGTATTCATCATACATCATGAACGCTTCACCCATGTGACCGAAATCAAGGCCTTCCTTGGGTTTTGCCGATTTTAAAAGGGCATACACCCCATCGCCTTCGAGAACAACGTTTGTCTCGATGTTCGTTGACGGGATACCCATTGCAGCCCTGAACGCTTCAGCCATGATGGCTGAGCCATAGGGCGGTTTCGTGACAACTATTGTAGCTTTCTTTGCCATGTCTTTAGAACCCCAGTGCCAGTATTCTGTCGCACTCGTTTATGAGACGACCAAGTGCTGCGATGCCGGCCTGCTTAATGCCTGGAATCGAATCAGCCTGCTTCACACCGCGATAATTGCAGCAAACACCGCATGGAGTGAATCTCACACCACGCTCCATCAGCTTTGTCATCTTTTCTGGGATTGACCTGTCCTGACCTGGCTTGATGTTGTTCGAAGTGGCTATGACTCCGTCCATGTAGAGGAATACATCACAAGTGTGGCCCTTGTCAAGAGCTGCTTCCATGAGGCTTATCGCCGTGTCCATGTTCTGGAAGGTGTACGGCGCTGTTGTAACGATGAAACCTAAACGCATCAGCCCACCTTTTTGACGTAGCCGATGATCTTCCCTGACTCTTCCTCAAGGCCAAGGAACTCATTGCCAGTTGATTCGCACCATGCGACAATGTCGGCCTTGAAGCCATCATCGTCGGAAATAATCCTGAGAACCTGTCCCGGAGTAAGTTCCTTCATCTTCTTAGCGGTTTTGACAATCGGCACCGGGCACTGCATTCCAAGAGTATCAAGTTCGAAATCGAATTTCATTTGTCCTCCTTAGATGAAAAGGTTTATCTTTGAGTTCTTTGCTTCGTTGATGTATGTGGCCACGCCGACGACTTCCGACACTTCAGGAATCAGGTCATCCTTGCCAACGCCCATCACATCCATGCTCATTTTACACGCAATCATCTTTACGCCAAGATCAGCAGCATCGGCCATCATGTCTTCAAGCATCTGAACGTTTTGGCCTTTCATGATTTTCTTCATCATCACCTTGCCCATGCCACCCATGTTGAACTTTGAAAGTGGCAGTCTTTTTGAGCCGCCTCGGTTCATCATGCCCATCATCTTCTGCATCCAGTTCTTTGCGCCTTTGATTGGACCTTTGTTTTTCTTGATAACGTTGAGTCCCCAGAATGTGAAGAACAGCGTAACGTCCATCCCTGAAGCTGCCGCTCCTGTTGCAATGGTGAACGCTGCCAGGGCTTTGTCAAATTCGCCTGAGAACACAACGATTGTCGTCTTGTCAGCCATTGTTGCCTCCTTGGTATACCCCTAAGGGGTATTTGTTGAAAAATTTACCTGATTTAACAATTTTTGTCAATGACATTGTATCATATGTTTGAACAATATTTTTAACCAAATGAAAAAGCCAGGATGAATGCACCCTGGCTTTTTGTGATGCCGATTCTTATTTTATCGGAACGTAAATGTCAAACTCCGATGTCGGGTCGTTGTCTTTGAAGCGATCGTCATACCACTCGAAGTTGAGATGTTCGTCAACCTTGTACTCGGTTTTGTTCGCCCAGTCTCCAAAGATGTACTGATAAGTGCCCATCAAAGTGGTCAGAGGGCCTTTGTGTGTGAACACCGCATACTTGCTTGCAGGAACATCTCTGGAAACAAAAGATGGATTCATGTCGGCAGTTGAATCAACCATCAATCCCGAAACGTATTCAAACTCAAACTTGTCGCTTGTGCACGGCTCCATGATGCACAGACCAATGAATGGCGAGTCAGCTTTTCTGTGGCTGACCAGATTATACTTTCCATTGAATTCGCCCCAGAGTTGTGCTACTTCCTGATTTTTGTTCTCACCGAAATACCTGAGGCCGACGATTGTAAATGCGCCTAACTCGACAATTTTTGGTTCCATGACACTCTCCTTTGTCTATCCACTATATTGGATTTTTCAGTGAAATGTTATCTAAGCATGTTTGGATATTGTTAAAAGCTGTTGGACAGGGATTCGATTGTGGCAAAAACAGCATTGGGGAATATTTTTCTGGCTTTGTCAATGTTTTCTGATGTCCCATCAACAAAAATGATTTTTGAATCAGGCTTTCCAAGACCACCTGCCGTTGCCAGTGAATGAGAAGCCCTGGTGCCAAGATCAAGGATAACAAAATCAGGCTTTAGCTCCTTGATTCTCTTGCAGGCGTTTGCTCCGTCTGCCGTCTCGCTCTCGAATGCCTTGCCGCCAAGTTTTGATGAGATGAGGGCGAGCCGTTCCTGATTCCAGCAAACGATGAAGATCATCAGCCCTCCAGAATGGCTCTGTTGAGCTCCTCTTCCTGATACTTGTCGACAATCTGTTTGAACGGGAAACCGGCCTCGGCGAATCTGCGGTTGATGTTCCAATAGCCATAATCCTGCATCGAGAACATGATCGGCTGAACCTTGTCCATGTCAACCTTTTTGTTTTTCAGCATGTCGCTGTCACAGTAGGAGGCATTGATTTTACCGACGTAGACGATGTAGTTTGGAAGATCGATGGTGTGGGTGATGACGCACTCCATGTTTATGTGGCACTGCTTTATCATTGGGGCGGTTTTCAGGTTGCCGTAGAAGATGTCAAAATTTACGCTCTTGTCGTAATCCCTGCCGGAAATGTGACCGCAAAGGTCAACCTCCCTGATCATGTCGACTGATGGGATGTTTATGCTGTAGGTATTGTTCTTCTGAAGTCCGCCGTTGATAAAGTGCTCCTTGCGAACCGAGATCGATATGGTCTGGAGATCCATAATTCCAACATGGGTGATTGTTGTAAATGATGTTTTGCCATCAACTATTGAACCTGCCAGGACTGTTACTGCTGGATAGAGTAGGTTTACGCGACCGATTTTTGTTTTCATGATTTGCTCCTTTGCCAAACTGCAACTATTTTGCAAAGTAATTTGAAAATTGTAAAGTAACTTTTTAAAAAACAAAAATCGGTTTTTGTTCTACACAAAAAGAGGCTGGTTCATGCAAATTTAATAACAATATGTGAAGTAAATCTGGATTTAGATTTAAAGAATATTTTGCTTTACTTAATATCCCTTACAAGCCTGACGTAGTTATAAATCCTGATCACATCGCCTTGAGGACCCTTGCCAACTGGGTAGTCAGCTGGATTTCCTTCCTTTGGGTCTGATCGCTGGCACCCTGCACCATGAACATCCATCAAAACAGGACTTCCTCCGCCTGGAGGTGGATCGGCAGTGACATTCAATGGTCTTGGTGGTGGGCCAAAAGTCATGAAGCCAAGCCCTCTTCCAAAACAGACATACACGCCACCCATGTTGTCAAGGTGGGTCGTGTTTGTCCAATAGAACGGAAAATCGTCGTTTTTTCCTTCATTTTTTATCGATGTGCAATTGAAGAGCGGGTCAATGGCAGGCGATTTGGTGGTGTCCGGTGACCTCGTGTAGTCGACAATTGACTGGAGTTCCTTGGCATTTGGCAGTCTCCAGTCGGAGTAGCCGAGGTATTTTTCATCATTCTTCTTCTGAACCCACTCAAGCGCTTCTTTCCAGTTTAAACCTTTTGCGCTGTCATCCTGGCTCCACATCAGGCCGGTTGCGGCGTCGGAGATGGTCTTGTTCTTGTTGTCTACAAACTTGTTTTTGCCGTAGTCGGAGTTTCCCCTGACATATCTCACATAGAGTTTTGTCGTCTTCACGCCTTCAGGATTTTTGGCGGTTTTCGGATAGCCCTTTATTCTGCCATCAGCGAAATTGACTCCGAATGCTGTCGGGTTGCCGTTCATTGTTGTGCTCACATAGGTTGTTGATGACCAGTCCTGGCAGTCAATTATCCTTTCGCCTTTTGAAGTCTCGCCATACTTGAATTCGAAGAATTTTGTATCGATGTAGGGTACGCAATCCTTGGTATTGTCAAAAGACCTGCATTTGCCGGTGAATTCTATGAGAGAGTAAAGCTCCTTGATTGTCGGCATCCTCCAGTCATTGTACTTTCCAGTTGTGCATTTTTCTGCTCCCGCAACAGCATCATCCCAGCTCACTTTTGTACCACGGGCTTTCACCCACATCAGGCCTGTTACATTGTCAGTGATGGTTCCGTTGCCGTTGTCCATATATGATGGCTGATTACCCAAAAATTGGGCATCCTGGCCGTAATAGTCCTGGCTTTTGGCTGGTGGTGAAATCTCATTCATACTTCCATAGCACTTTGTCTGGTTGGTGTCCACGATCGGGTAGGTGATCTTTGTCTCGGTTTTTGTTGAAACAACCAGCGAGCTTGCTGCCAGAATGATTGCCAGAATCCAGTTTGTCATGTTTGCCTCTTTCCTGTCAATTGTACGATGGATAACCGAAGTTTGTCAGGAAATCAAAACCGGCTGCCAAAAAAGACAGCCGGTTTTGTTGTTGTTAAGTTCAGGCCTTCGGTTCTTCAGGCTTTTCCGGTTTTGGGAGCAGGTTGACGATCATTTCGAGAAGGTCGGCGGAGTCAAGTTTCACTTCTGCACGCTTTGCCGTGTCCTTGAGCTGTTTTCTGCATGATGGGCAGCAGGTGACGACAACTGGAGCGACTTCGGCAAGCGATCTTGCACGCTTCTGTCCAATCTGGTCTGCCATTTCGGGATTGGTCATCAGCAGGTCTCCACCTGATCCGCAGCAATTGCTGACGTCTTTTGACTCAGGGTGTTCAATGAACGTCACACCAGGGAGCATGCCAAGGATTTCCCTTGGCTCTTCATAGATTCCACCGTTCCTGCCAAGGTCGCATCCGTCATGGAATGTGACTGTGAGCGGTTCCTTTGGCTGGGTAAGAGTGAGCTTCTTTTCCTTGAGGAGCTTCAAAACGAACTGCGTTGAGTGCATGACCTCAAAGTCGAGTGGTTTGTGGGAGAGATGAGGATATTCCTTCTTCCACATGCTCGTGCAAGCTGGACAGGTGGCAACAACAGTCTTTGCCCCGTATTTTTTGATGGCTTCAAGATTGTGGTTCATGAAAGCCTTGGCTTCTTCAACCTTGCCGGTCGTGATTGACGGGAAACCGCAGCAGTGCTCATCGGAACCCATGATTGCGAATTTGATGCCGGCTGCGTCAAGAATCTGACCCATTGCCCTTGCAAGCGACTGGGCTTGTGGGTAATAGGAGCTCATGCAGCCAACAAAGTAGACCACATCGGCTTTTTCAACCTTTGTTGGGTCGAAGCTGAGT
>CAYYJO010000033.1:0-22847 GCA_964472265.1 uncultured Caldisericales bacterium
TATCGAACTAATATATAATGTTGGAATTTATAATCATAACACACATCCTTTATACGGATTAGTTATCTTGAAAGAAATGAATATAGATCCAAATCCATATTTAGAAAAGCTAGATAGCAAAGCACCAAAAGCGACCGTATATGGGTTAGTTTACCCATTTGATTTAGATTATTATATAAAGTATAATTCAAGTAAATACAAGAAATCTGATTATAACGATATTGAGGGCTACATCAGGCTAGAATTTGGTGACTATTTGGATGGATATTCTATTGATATTACGGAAGTGTTATCTGTGTACGAAAAAAAAATTGAACAATACATATCATTATCTAAAAGAAGATCAATTGCCCAAGGGATAAAAAAGAGATTTGATGATTATAGATAGCATGTATAATACATACTTAGTGTTGTTAATTTACAGCTTAGTGCTGTTTAACTGTAGAAGATTTCTTTGTTTATTAAAATACCTACCAATGCCCTCGCGTCATCATGAAAATCTCGTAGTTGTTGTAAAAGATTTTATCGGCGATGGCCTTGTCGGTCTTGAACTCAACGGCCATTTCCTTCTCTTCCTTTGATTTGACAGGTTTTTTCTTTGTCATAAACCCTCCGATATCTGGATGGTACGCTTAAAAGAAAAATTGTCAAGCGGAAAAGAAACTGAGGCTAGCTGTGCAATGGATGGCCGGCAGCGGTCTCGACAACCTCGATGCACATCTCCGACATGGTCGGGTGAGCGATGATGACTTCCTCAAGGTCGTAAACCGAAGTCTGGAACGTGATTGCCTGGGAGAAGAAAGCGATCATTTCTCCTGCGCCTTCACCGATGATGATGGCTGAATGGATGATTCCTTCGTCATCAACGCCGATCTTGAAGTATCCGTCTTTTATTCCCTGGGCTTTGGCGCGACCGGAAGCCATGTAGGAGAACTTTGACCAGGTCACGTTTATTCCCTTTTCCTCAAGCTGGATGTCGGTGGGGCCGACGGCTGCAATCTCCGGATCGGTGAAAGTGACCCTTGGAATTGCGTCGTAGTTCATCGGAAGGCAGTCTTCAACGCCGAGTGCGTGGCAGACAGCGACTTTTGCGTGGGCGTAGGCAACGTGGGCCAGCATGTAGCCACCGATGCAGTCGCCGATTGCGTAGATGCCTTCGACGTTTGTCTGCATGAACTGGTCAACCTTTATTCCCCTGCGGTCGAAATTGACCCCGCTCATTGCAAGTGCGTTTTCGTCAAGGTTTGGCGAGCGTCCGACAGCCATGAGGGCTTTTGCAAACCTTCTGATTTCCTTGTCGGCGCCGTGCTCAAACGTGGCCTCGACATCGGTTCCGTCGCGGAAGAGTGAGGTGAGCTTAGTCTGGGTCATGGTTTCGATGTCGTGCTTGGAGACGAATTTCTGGGCTGCCCTGGAGCACTCGGTGTCGTCCTGTGGAAGAAGCCTGTCCAGAAGCTCAACAACGGTCACCTTGGTGCCAAGTTCGCTCATGATGCCTGCAAATTCCAAACCAATAACGCCACCGCCAACGACGAGCATGGTTTTTGGTGGGTTTGTGACGTTCAGGATTTCGTCTGATGACATGATGTATTCGCCGTCGATTTTGATGCCCGGGATGCAGGCCACCTTTGAGCCGGTTGCGATGATGATCTTGTCAAATTCGAACTCTTCTGTGGCTGTGGCGATCTTTTTGCCCGGCATGAGCTTGCCACGTTCGGCGACAACCTTCACACCGCGTTTGTTAAGCAGGTACTCGATTCCCTTGACGTTCTGGGAAACGACGGTTGATTTGTGCTTCTGGAGGGTTGCGAGGTTAACCCTTATGTTGTCTATCTCAACGCCGAGAACGCTCGATTCTTTTGCGATCCTTGCGTTGTGGAGTCCGGCAATAAGGGCTTTGGTCGGGATGCAACCCACATTGAGACAGGTTCCGCCGATCCACTTTTCCTCGAAAAGTGTGACCGATGCTCCAAGCTGTGCCGCCCTCAAAGCTGCAACGTATCCGCCTGATCCTGCTCCAATAATTCCAATCCTCATTGCCTTGTCTCCTTGACTTTCTTTTACCGGAAAAACATTCTAGCCGGTCAGGTTAAACCAACCGGCTATAAGTGTTTAAAGTTTTGTTAGTCCCTTGGTCTTCTTGGTGGTCTGTCGCCAAAAGGTCTGTCGTCGCCGTATTTTCTCGGTCTGCCTGGACCTCTGCGTTCGCCACCGTCGCGATTGCCGAAGAACGGCTTGCGATCTCCGCCTTCACGGCTCTTGAAGAATCCGCCTTCTCTTCTTGGTGGCCTGTCTCCGCCTTCGCTGTCGCCAAAGTTTTTCCTTGGTCTGCCCGGGCCTCTTCTGAATCCATCCCCGCCTTCACGGCTCTTGAAGAATCCGCCTTCTCTTCTTGGTGGTCTTCTCTCTTCACCGCCTTCTTCGCCTTCGGATGAGCCTGAGCCTTCTTCGTCCCTTCTGGGTCTTCTTTCGCGCCTTTCATCATCACGTTTATCGCGCCATGATTTGTTGAACTCGCCATCGGCAACCCACGGTTTCCTGTCAAAATTGCCTCTCGGTTTTCTGAAGCGGTCGCCACCGCCTTCACGGTCGCGGTTGTAGCGTGGTCTTCGTTCCCTGTTGTCGCCTGAGCCTTCATCATCGCTTCTTCTCTTTGGTGCGAACACGTCGGCGATGTCGTCGAAGTCTGGCATGAACAGTGCCTTTGCGATTTCCCATGTCATCTTGAGCCTTCTGCCGAAGCCTTCAAGAACCTTGCCCTTGGTTTTCTGTTCTTTGAGGTACTGTGAGCAACCGGCAAGGATCACGTTTTCAACCCTGAGGTTTTCCTTGGCCATGTACTTGGTAAGGTGGACTTCAACAGCGTAACCGCTCTTGACGTCGATGTCGGCGCCGTCCCATACCGATCTCTTCATGCCTCTCTGGCCTGTGAGGAACGGGAAGGTTTTCTGTGCCCAGTCGGTGGAGAACTTTCCACCCTGGAAGATGCCCATTGTTACATCTGCAACATCGTCAAGAATTGGCTTGACCAGTCCGTCGACCATTTCCGGTGTGAGGCTGATCAGGTCGCAGTCGATGAAAAGGAGCACGTCGGCGTCTGTGTTTGAAACGCCAAGGTGCATTGCAGCAGCCTTGCCCTTGTTTGGGTTCTGCTCAATAACATTGATGTCGTCAAAAGTTTTGGCTATTTCAACAGTCTTGTCTGTTGAGCCGTCTGAGACGACGATGATTTCGTCAACAAGTTTTGCAGCCTTGACCGCCTTGATGACTTCCGCTATGCCTACTTCTTCGTTGTAGGCCGGCATGATTGCCGTTGTTTTCATTTTTCTCCTCTGCCCTGCATTTATTCTCAATGGGGCGTTGCAGGCATCCTTGTGCCTGCCTTCTTTCTTGAGGCTTTCCTTTGAAAGCCCTTCTCTATTTTGCCATCTCAGCAGCCAGGAAGTTCCTGACAAATCCGACCACGTCGCCGACTGGCACAAGCGACATCTCTTTCGTTCTTCTGGTCTTAATCTCGACCAATCCTTCCGTGATCTTCTTTCCCACGGTTATCTTGAGCGGAAATCCCATCAAATCGGCATCTTTGAACTTAACACCCGGTCTGTCATCCCGGTCGTCGATCAAAGTCTCGATGCCTGCGTCAAGCAGGTCTTTATAGATCCTTTCGGCATTTTCCGATACTGTCTGGTCGGTGACGTTTGTCGGAATGACAATGGCCGTAAAGGGGGCGATCTGAGTCGGCCAGCAAATGCCGTCATCATCGTTGTGCTGTTCGATGATGGATGCTATCGCCCTTGAAACGCCGAATCCGTAGCAACCCATGATAAAGGGCTTCTCCTTGCCTTCCTCGTCGAGGAAGGTGGCGTTCATTGCTGCTGAATACTTTGTTCCGAGCCTGAAGCAGTGACCCACTTCAAGGCCGGTTTTTACTGTCATGGTCTCGTTGCACTTGGGGCATGGGTCGCCTGATTTGACTTCCCTTACGTCTCCGTATGCCGACTGCTTCCAGTCACGCTCGTGTGAAACGCCCGTGTAATGTTTGTCCTTGGACAGTCCACCACAGACCATGTCCTTTGTTCCAAGCAGTTCAGAGTCTGCAAGGATAAAACCGTTGAAGCCAACCGGGCCTGCAAAACCGACAACTGTGCCGGTAACTTTCTCGGTGTCTTCCGGTGATGCCATCTCTACATTCTTGGCACCAAGAGCCTTCTGGAGCTTGGGTTCTGCAATCTCGTCGTCGCCTCTGACACAAACCATGACGAAACGGTCATCGGCCTTGTAGATCATCGACTTGATGAGCTGATGAGCCGGAAGTTTGAGGAATGCAGCCACTTCTTCGATGGTTTTCTGGTTTGGTGTGTCGACCAGTTTCATCTCTGAATCGGCGCCTGTTGGAAGATTTCTCTTTCCAGCTTTGGCCACTTCGACGTTCGCTGCATAGCCGCACTTCGGGCACTTTGCATACCTGCACTCGCCGTTTTCAGCATCAACAACGAATTCGTGCGAGCTGGAACCACCGATCAGACCTGTGTCTGCTTCAACCGGAACGTAATCAACCGAGAGCCTCTCAAGGATTCTGCAGTATGCTCCGAAGGCGAGTTTGTATGATGTGTTGAGCATCTCCTCGTCCTTGTCGAAGCTATACATGTCCTTCATAAGGAATTCCCTGGAACGGATGACTCCGTATCTTGGCCTGGTTTCGTCCCTGTACTTGAGCTGGATCTGGTAGATCATCATCGGGAGCTGACGGTAGGATTTGACTTCATTTTTCATGTGGTATGTGACTATCTCTTCATGTGTCGGGCCAAGACAGAAATCGCGTCCCTTGCGATCCTTGAGCCTGAACATCTCGTCGCCGTACTGGAACCATCTACCTGATTCCATCCACGGCTCTGACGGGAGAATGACCGGGAAAACAACTTCCTGGCAACCGATCCTGTCCATTTCTTCCCTGACTATCCTTTTGATCTTTTCCTGTACCCTCAGACCGAGTGGGAGCATGGTGTACATGCCAGCGGCAAGCTTTCTGATGTAGCCAGCCCTGAGCATGAGTTTGTGGCTTGGGGCTTCTGCCTCTACCGGGTCTTCCCTGAGCGTGGGTGCAAGATACTTACTGATTCTCATCTTCTGTAACCTCCTGGAATTTTGGCGGGTGGATGACCACGGAGCGGTTTGGCTCCTCGCCTATGCTCGATGTCACAAGACCAAACCTTTCAGCCGTCTTGTGCTGGAATCGCCTTACTTTTGGCGGTGCCGGAGGGAGTCTGACCGTCTGGTTTTCCCTAAGCACCGTTTCAATTGCGTTGTTTAAAATGACCTGGACTTCAGCCTGGTCGGGAGAGTTTGACTGGATGCCCCTGATGAAGCGCTTGACCTGCGAAAGTGAGTTCTGGGCGATGGCGTAGATTGGAATTTCAAGCGTTTTTGCCTCAAGAAGCGCCTGTGGCCTCTTCTGCTCGTAATTGAGGGTTGTGAGCACAAGGTCTGATTCGGACAGCCTTCTTGAGATGTTGACCGAAACCCTGAGCGATCTGGCAGCACGTTCGATGTAGTCCCTCGAAATTCCGAACGGGAAGATGTCGACAGCGTCCTGCTGGTAGCGGTCTTTTGGTGACTCCTTGGGTTCGTGTGCGAGGAAGACTTCCTCGTAGCTGTCGTGTGTGGTTTTGTACTCTTCGATCCTTGTTTCGTAGGTGCCGTCGTCTTTCTGGGTTCTGATCTCGGGTTTGAGTGTTGTATCCCTGAGGTAACGGTCTACTGACTCGGCGATGTCAGGGTAGATTGCGAATTTCCCACGTTCCCTTATCTCGATGAGTACGTCAAAGGTCGGTGGTTGCGTTCGTTCAAGCACGGTTTTCTGGGTTCCGCGCCTGTAAGCCTCTTCATCGCTTAGCACTACTGAATTTATTCCTCCGAGAAGGTCGGAAAGCGTTGGGTTCATAAGGAGGTTTGAGATGCTGTTTCCGTGGGCGGTTCCGACGAGCTGGACTCCACGTTCTGCGATTGTCCTGCAAGCCTGCGCCTCTTCTTCGGTTCCGATCTCGTCGATGACGATGACTTCTGGCATGTGGTTTTCGACAGCCTGAATCATGACCGTGTGCTGTTCGACATGCTTTGGAACCTGCATCCTTCTGGCTCTTCCGATGCCAGGGTGCGGGATATCGCCGTCTCCTGCGATTTCGTTGCTGGTGTCAACGATGATCACGCGTTTGTTAAGTTCAGTTGACAAAACCCTCGCTGCCTCGCGCATGATTGTTGTTTTGCCGACACCGGGTCTGCCAACCAGCAGAACCGATTTGCCGGATTCAAAGAAATCCTTTATGACGCTTATTACGCCCTGGATTGCGCGACCGTAGCGGAGAGTGAGTCCAACAACCCTGCCACCCCTGTTGAGGATGGCCGAGATTCGGTGAAGGGTTCGTTCAATGCCTGAACGGTTGTCCCTGTCGAATTCGCCAATTCGGGTGACAATTGATTCAATGTCGAAGAAGGTTACGGGGCTTTCCGAAAGGAAAACGGTCTCATTCTTGTATCGAGCCTCGGGTGGGCGCCCAAGGTCGATGACCACCTCGTAAAGATCTTCAAAGGCATCCCGGTCAATGAGTTTTTGCCTGATGCCATCAGGAATTATCGACAGGAAGCTGTCAAGCTCGTAGTCATTTGTCATCTGTCTGCTATTATTTCCAAAATTGCTTTTTTTTCAAACATTTTCACGGACTCTTTGCTGCGCCTTTCTGGGACGTTTGCGATTCGTTTGGATCAGGCCAGTCGATGAGAATTTCCTTGGTCGTGTTGTCAAAGCCAACCTTTGCGCCTAAATAGGTCGCTGCAAACCTCATCGGGATCATGGCCGATCCGTTCCTGATGATTGCAGGGATGTTATATTCCCTGTTGATTGGGTACGGCTGACCGTCGACCATGGCAATCGGGCTGTCGACAGTGAAAACCAGATTTCTGTCTCTGTCCGGTCTCTTCTGGACGATTGTAATCTGTTTTGTTGCTGCATCATAAGCAACTGTTGCAAACAGGTTTTCAGCCAGCACGCGAAGGGGGGCGTACGCAACCGGAACCTCAATGACCTTTTCCTTGCCTGCTTTGAATTTGTAGGTGATGGTGGTTGGCGGAACCTTTATGTCAATCTTGTTTCCATCAACAAAGACAAACTTCTGTTCCGATTTCATCTTTATCGAACGCTTGCCGTAGATGAAAATCTGGTATTCATAGCTGACGTTTTCTTTTGAGATGAGCTGGGTGAAGAACACGTTGTAGCCTGGAAGAATGTCGAGTTTTGCCTTCACTTTGCCAGCCATGTCAGCCTTGTAGGTCTTTTCACCTAAGAAGACAGTGGTTTCCGGTTCGGTTTTGAACTGGATTTCTCTGTTCATTCCAGGATCAACTGCCTGCCCCTGGTTAGTGTCAAACTCGAGGGTGACATTTTTGACGTCGAGCTTGATTGAAAATGACGATGTGGCAGAACGGCCTGTTTGGTCAGTGACGGTTATTTTGACTGCATTCATCTGGTATCGGAGGACAACCTGGAGGTCGATGCTCATCTTTGAGTCAGGCATTGTGCTCATTACTTTTGAGTTGAGCTTGATCGATGACTCAGGAACGTTGTTGAGCATCACGTCAATCTCGGGTTCGACGACCATGAATTCCTTCTTGGTCTGGATTATTTTTCTGTTGGTCTCAAGGCCAATGATGAGGTTTGTGGTTGGTGAAACGCCGGTTTTTTCGAACGGGTTTGTGAGGCTGAGCTTGAGCTCATCAAGGTCGACCTTGATCTGTGGGAGGGTGAAGCGTGTGGTTCCACCGACATCGCTGACCGATACCGGCAGTTCGTCTGTGATCATGGTTTTGTCGAGGGTGAACGTCAGGTCGCTCTTCGATGATTTGATTGATTCACCAAGTCCGAAAACGGTGATGTCCGACTTGCCTGATGATGAAATGATATTGACCACTACTGGTTCATTTGACCATCCGCCTTCGATATCCGAGACGTCTTTGCCTGATTTAGTTTTGATCGTAAAGGCATAAGCCGGTGGCGCTGGTAAAACATTACATGTAGCCTGCATCTCCTTGCTTGAAATCTTGACTGTGAAGTCAGAGGTCTGGTCTGGCGAACCGAATCCTGCCGAAGATGGAATCTCGATTGTGATAGGCTTCATGTTCGGAAATTCCTCGTCAAGCCTGATAACTACCAGATTGTTTGAAGAATCGAACTCGCCTGTGCCTTTGATTGAGCCTGCAACGACCGGGAACATTGGTTCCTGAGGCCTGAGGATTCTGTTCCAGGGCCCGACGATTGTGATCTGCTTTCTTTCAACGTCGAGCAGGTCTGGTGGTGGCGTAATGTGGAAGGTGTAGGCGCATGGCTTGTTTGCAACCGGAGGTATGGTGGCAACGGAGAATCTTGACTGGTAAGGGGTTACAGTCCATGGAATTTCGAATGATGAGTTTGTGATTGAGATTTTTATTGCCGAGTCTTCAAGCGGGTTTAGTACGTCGGAAAACTGAAGCAGGCAGAAAGCGCCGACTTCAAGATCGGTCGGAAGTTCGAACTGGACGTTTTTGAGGCCCATCGTTGGGTTGACAATAGCCTGTCCGTTGAAGGTTATCTTGCAGCCCTTGTTGATTTCTGACGGGAGGATGGCAAGGAGATTGTCGCCAGCCTTGTGCCCTTTGGATTTGAATCTTGTGGCTATTGACGTCGGAAGGCCGGCCGTTGTCTCGCTTGCAGTTGTAACCTGTGAGAATTCTATTTTTTCAGGACCAAAGGTGGCTGGAGAGGTGTCGGTGGATGTGAGGACGTAGCAGGTAACATCACCTTCCCCGGGATTGATGACCTTAAGATCGATTGTTACAGGGGTTCCTGCTTCCATGTCTTTTGTGCAGGGGATGAGCAGTTGGTCAAAGCTCTCGCTCTGCCCGATCCTTGTTGCGTTTTTGTCGATGAGCAGCCCGTTCAACTCAATTGAGAAGTCGTGGTATGTTGACTGAAGCTTTGCAAAACCGCTTGGCAGTCTGACAATGATCATTGATCCAAGGTTAAGTTTGCCTGCTTTCCCAAGCTGGAAGCTAAAGCTCCAGGTTGCCCTCTCGCCCGGAAACTTCGGGTTGATTTCAAACGAAGCGTTGGTGACCATCGGGTCAACTGTCTCAGCCTTTACCGAGCCGGAAACCTTGGCGTCAACCTTGATGGTGTATGAACCTTTGCTCATCGGGCACACGATTCCAAAGTAAGTCGGAATAGTTATTGTGAGATCCTTCATCATCTCAACCTGTTCAGGCAGAGTGAAGCTGATCTTTCTTTCATTTGCCGTTGAGACAATCTGGCAACCCTTTTCTGGCCTGCACGATACGTTGTTGACGGTGATTGACTTGAAGAGGTTTTCAATCCTTTCCGCTGCCATTTCCTGATCCCCAGGGATGAGAGGCATGAGGAAACCTGGAATCCACGACTGTGGAAGGTCTTTTGACCAGTCAATGGACACTGTGTCGCCAATGGTTGCCGTGTACATCTTGGCAAACTTGCCTTCAAAAGGATTGTCTTTGCACTTTACCCAGAAATCCGATCCAGGATTGAACCTGCGGTGGAGATCAGGTGAGTAGCCACAGTCTGGAAGAGGCTTGTCTATCTTTGCCGATTCACTTGCGTCGAAAGTGACAGTGACAAGATCGCCGGCATCCCAGGCTGTTCCTCTCGGGAAAACGATGTTTACTGAGGTTGTTTTGTCGGCTCCCGGGTTTGAAAGGCCAATGTCTACAGTGTCAGCTGCATGCGAAAATGTTGGCCAGCTCAGGCACAGGGCGATCAGCAAAGCAAGTTTTTTCATTTACAAAACCTCCAATCAAAAAATTTTATGTCAATGTCATCCGTTCAAACATTAAATATGGGTATTAGGGTAATACGGTTGAATCGTCCTGAAAATGAAAAACCCGACGCTTAAAGCATCGGGTATTGTCTGTTCCATTAAAAAGTCAGGGCAATTCAAGCTGCTCGCCAGGGGTCAGGATTACGGCTTTTGTTCGTACCTCAGCCTTGTCAACTTTGCTGGCGAACTCCTCGGGGTCAACCTTTATGATGTCCCAGGTGTTGTAGTGGATTGGCACGACAACTTTTGGTTTGACCATCGATACAGCCTTTACCGCGTCATCAATGCCCATTGTGTAGTAACCACCGATTGGCACGCAGGCAAGGTCAATGGATTTTTCCTCGCCGATTAGTGACATGTCGCTTGTAAGCGCTGTGTCTCCTGCGTGGTAGATGCACTTTCCACCGATTGAAACCACAAAGCTGGCAGCGATGCCGAGGTTCGTGTTGTCAGGTGCGGTTGAAGAGTGCATGGCTGGCCAGAGCTTGACCCAGCCAAAATCGAACGGGATTTTGCCACCGAAATGGGCTGAGATTGCCTCCACACCCTCGTTTGCAAGCCACTTGGCAAACTCTGAAGTGACCAGCACCTTGCATTTGTATTTCTTCGCAAGCTTGACGGTGTCGCCCAGGTGGTCGTGGTGTGCGTGGGTAACCAGAATTAGTTTTGGTGAAAAGTTCTTTGGCAACGGCGGGGCTGCCGGGTTGTTCTCGATAAAGGGGTCAACCAACACCTGCGTTCCATTGCTCTGGATCAGGATGCAGCTGTGCCCCAGATAGGTCACTCTGACCATCATTACCTCATGAACGTCGTGATGTAGAGGATTGCGCAGGCAAGAGAGGCCAGTCCGAGAACCCAGAAACCACCCTGTGTGTCGTCAAACTTCCAGACGGCGATTCTGAGGATCATGAACATTGCAACGCCAAGCGTGACTGCAAGGAAAATGTTGAGCGTAAGGGCGGCGATAACCATCATCGTCACAGCCGGAATCACTTCGAGGGCGTCTTTCCAGTGGATCTTGCCGATGTTCCTGAGCATTCCGGCGCCGATCATCACCAGAACCGGTGCAACGGCGATTGCCGGAATCATCACGAAGAAATTGTAGCCTATGAGAAGGAGGGCGCAACCTGCTGCATAGATGAGCGGGGTGATCGAGGTTTTTCCATCTGCTTCCACGGCGATTGACGACTCTGGGCCGATGTCTGCAGGCATACCACCTACCAGACCGGATACAATCCTGTTGAAGCCAACAACTTGCATGGCTTTCTGGCTGTTGAGAAGGGTTTCATCGTTTTCACCCATCTGCCCTGACTGTCTGCCAAGGGCAACGAGTGAAGCGCTGGTTCCGATTGTGTCTTTGGCAAGGAGGATGAGGAATGTTGAGAGGAAGGCCATGAACTTGGTTCCAAGGTCTGTAAAGACAGAAAAGAACTCGGCTTTTGCAAACAAAACATTCGACCAGTTCCCAAACGGGAGGAAGATCGAATGGTCTGCAGGGAATTCCAGCAACGCAATCGGCGTAATCCTGCTAATGTCTGTTCCGGTCTGATGGAATGAGGTGAATACGATTCCGGCTGCAGCAGTGAGGATGATGGTGATCAGGATTGTGTATCTGTTCTTTGTGTAAGAGAAATATCCAACGAGGATGAGACCAAACACCATGACAAGCGTTCTTGCGTCGAGAAGCCATCTGACCGAGAGGGTGGGGATGCCGTTGGTGAACGTGAGCGCCTTGAGCTTCTCGGCGTTCAGGTTTCCGCCAAGGACGGCGTGGTCACCGAAGATGCCTGACATGGAGAGCGCCATGAAGATCAGAATCAGGCCGATTGAGATAACGATTGAATTCTTGATCGACGCCGGAATTGAAGCGATCAGCTTCTTTGTGTACGGGAGGTATGAGAGAGTCAGGAAGATGACACCTTCCAGGAGCATGATGGTCATGAAGACGTTGAATGATCCGATGGAGAGCGCCGGCATGAGGATGACGAGTGTCCCAAGGGATGGTGTGACGATGTAGGGGAGCCTTGCCCAGATTGATTGGGCGAGGTTTGAGAGGATCATTGCAATGAGGGTTCCGACGATGAGAATGTTTTCGACACCGTTTGTGAAACCGTACTGTGTTCCAAGCACTCTCTGGAAAGCGAACAGGACGAATGCTGTTCCGATCAAGCCTGAGAGACCCGCAATGATTTCCCTCTTCCAGTCGACTGCTGTTGCCGGCATTCCGAAAAGCTTCTCGAAGAATGATTTGGTTCTCACTTCTTCGTACGTCTTTGTCGCTGCCTGAGTTTTCTTAAGATTCTTTGCCATTTGCTCCTCCAGTGATGAATCTTTCCGCCAGTTTCCAGTAGTTTCTGGCATGGTCTTCCAGGTGATCGGTCTCCTCCTTGGTTAGTTCTCTGACTACCTTTCCGGGGGAACCCATCACCATTGAATTAGGGGGAATGATTTTGCCGGGTGGAATGAGCGTACCGGCTGCAATTATGGAGTGGTGGCCGATCTGTGCTTTATCGAGTACGATTGCACCGATTCCGATCAGCGAAAAATCTTCAACAATGCAGGCATGGAGCATTGCGCCGTGACCGACTGTCACGCCTTTGCCGAGTGTGGTTGGACATCCTGAGTCGACATGGATACAGGCGTTGTCCTGAATATTGGAGAATTCGCCTATAGTCGCCGTGCTCACGTCGGCTCTGACGACTGCTCCCGGCCAGACAGAAACTTTGGATGCAAGGGTGGCATGGCCGATTATTGTTGATAATGGGTGGATGAATGACTCTTTATCTATTGTCGGGCTTTTGCCCTCAAAGGTTTCAATCATGGTTACGGTTTTTAGATTTTAGGTTTTGTTTCATTGTTGTCAATTCAAGTGCTAAATCACCAACAATGGGCGAGGTTTGTTTGTGGTCTGTCTGAAGGGGGGTTGAAAAAGCTGTGCTTTGGAAGTAAGTTTAAAGCGTGAATCAAGACAAGGCAAAGATTTTTTCAGGCAAGAAGGTCACCGTTCTTGGAATGGCCAAATCGGGTCAGGCTGTGGCCAAACTCATGTCAGCAATTGGCGCACAGGTTTTCTGCTCTGACTCCGGAAATCCTGAAGGCATCGAGTCTTTGGGGTTGCCTTTTGAGCTGGGCGGTCACTCTGACAGGGTTTATGATGCTGATTTCATGGTTGTTTCGCCAGGAATTCCGCATGACAATCCTGTTGTGATGAAGGCCAGGATGAGAGGCATCGGTGTCAGGGGCGAGCTTGACATGGCTGCAGAAATGCTGTCCTGTCCTTACGCTGCCGTAACTGGAACCTCGGGAAAGTCGACCACAACAGGTTTGATTGCCTATATGTTGAACAAGGCTGCCATCAGATCAAAGGCGGTTGGCAACATCGGCGACCCTCTGAGCAACTACGTTTTTGACAGCAAGCCGAAAGATGTGCTTTCAATAGAGGTTTCATCGTTCCAGTGTGAGCTGATGGACACCTTCAAACCCAAATCAGCCGTGTTCACAAACCTTGCCGAAGACCACCTCAACAGGCACGGAACCATGATCGAGTATTCCAGACTCAAAGAGAAGATGATGGTTTACATGGGCAAAGATGACCTGGTCGTGCTCAACAGGGACGATGAATGGAGCGGCGCATTATCCGAGAAAACCACCGCAAAGCCTCTCTACTTCTCAATGAGCCATCCCAAGACCGACGCTTTCTTTGATGGCCAGTCAATCCATCTGTTCGGCAAAAAGTCAGCTGAAATGAAGGATTACAAGGTTTTCGGCTGGTTCAACGCCATGAACCTCATGGCTGCAAGCCTTGCCGTTTCAGCATTTGGACTCAATCCCATAGAAGCAATACAATCTGCAACAGATTTTGTGCCACTCCACAACCGTCTTGAACTCGTCGGTGTGTGGAATGGCGTCAGATACATCAACGACTCAAAAGCCACCAAGCCTTCAGCAACAATCCTCGCCCTCCACGCACTCCCCGGGCCATTTGTGCTGATTCTTGGTGGATCGGAAAAAGGTTCTGATTTCACAGTACTTCCAAAGGATATGGGCGACGTCAGGCTGGCAATCGTTCACGGCCAGACAGCCCCGAGAATTGAGGAAGCCTTAAAAAATGGCGGATTTACAAGATTTGTCACGGTCAAAAACCAAAAAGAGGCGGTTTCGATGGCCATCATGGAAGCGAAAGCCGGCGAAGCCGTCCTCCTCTCCCCAGCCTGTGCCAGCTTCGACCAATTCAGCGGATACGAAGAGCGTGGAGATTGCTTCACCAGTCAGGTCAGAAAGGAAGCCCCGGAGAAACTGGGCTCCTGACAGCCTTCTGTTGACGGCTGTTTCAGCATTGGTTGCAATCGGCCTGCTGATGATCTATTCTGCGGCAATGGGCGAAGCCTATCTTGGCAAAATTCCGTCGCCTGGTTCAATGTTTATAAGGCAGCTCATAAGCTTGTTTATTGGTGCAGGAGCCGGATACATCCTTTTCAAATTCGGCACAGTTTTCATAAGAAACATGGTCTACCCATTGTATCTGGTAGCAATCATCCTCCTTATGCTGGTTTTTGTGCCTGGAATGGGTGTTCAGGCCTTTGTTTCACATCAATGGATCAGGATCGGTTCGTTCACGTTCCAGCCGTCTGAGCTTGCAAAGCTGGCAACAATCCTCATAGTTGCAAATTATTTTTCCTCAAGGGATGCAAAATCCATAAAATTCGCTGACACTTTCCAACTGTTCTTCATGTTTGGAATCCCGCTCCTGCTTATATTCCTTGAGCCTGACATGGGAGCGATCATGGTCATGCTGGCCATCTTTGTTGTCCAGTTCTTCCTCTCAGGTGCGCCAGTGTTTGGACTGATAGCCATTTCTTCGGTGTCGCTTGGGCTTGGCACGTTGCTACTTGTGCTCGGAAAAGGCTCGTACATCATCGACAGATTCAAGGGATTTCTTGATCCAATCGGAAACTGGCAAACCTCTGGCTGGCAGCTTTACCAGTCGCTTGTGGCGATAAGTTACGGCGGTTTCTTTGGAAAAGGGCTGTTCAACGGTCAGATGAAATTCACGAACCAGCTGCCTGAAATGAGCAACGACTTCATTTATTCGCTTGTGGTGGAGGAACTTGGGTTGCTTGGCGCCATCCTTGTGCTGATTCTGTTCGGTATTTTTGTGTTCCAGGCTGTAAAGATTGCTGCCAGAACCACAAACATGTTCAACTATCTGGTGGCGCTTGGAATTGCCATCCACATTGGCTTCCAGGCATTCATTAACACCGGCGTTGTCGTTGGTTTACTGCCGACAACAGGACTCACGCTGCCGTTCATCTCGTCCGGTGGCTCATCGCTCATTGTTTCACTGGCCGAAGTGGGTATACTTCTTGCCATAGACAAGGTTTCATGGAAAGAACGCAATATGGAGATTCAAAATGGCTGATGTGATTTTTATCGGCGCTGGCGGAACCGGTGGGCATGTCCTTCCGGCAACGCAGATTGCCAGAGAACTTTTAAACAGGGGTCACCGACCGGTGCTCGTTGGAGACGGGCAGGAGCTTGCAAGATCGAAAGAGCTTGGCTTTGAGGTCAGGCAGGTAACGGCTTCGCCACCAGGCGCAAATCCAGTCAAATTCATCAAATTCCTGAGCAATTACATGAAGGGTTCGAAGCAGGCAGATGCCCTGATAAAAGAGCTGAAGCCAAAGGTTGTTATTGGCATGGGCAGCTATGCTTCAGTCCCGCTGGTTGTGACCGCCAGAAAGAGACACATTCCGGTTCTAATACACGAACAAAATGCCGTTGCCGGCAAAGCCAACAAGTTGCTCGAACGGTTTGCGGATGTGATAATGACAGGTTTTGAAGGGACAGTTGGCTTCAAAAGAAAAACAAAAATTGAGGTTGTTGGAAACCCAATCAGATGGTCTGGGTTGCCACCCAAAATGGATGATGACTACAAGTTTTTCGGCCTTGATCCGAACAAAAAAACGATCCTTGTGTTTGGCGGTTCAAGAGGAGCCAGATCTGTATACCAGGCTTTTCTATCGCTTCCAGTTGAATTTATTGCCAATTCTTACCGTCAGTGGTTGATTATCACCGGTAAACTGATGTACGAAAGTGTGCATAAAAGTATCAGTGAGTTAAATTTGCATAATGTGCAAGTTATTGACTATTTGACCCAGATGGATAAAGCTTATGGTGTGGCTGATGTTTCTATCAACAGGTCAGGAGCAATGACCGTTTCCGAGCTTGAGTGTTTCGGCATACCGTCAATTTTTATCCCAAAGCGTGAGTCGATTGGCAATCATCAGTGGCTCAACGCCATGTACCTGAAAAAGAAACGTTTGTGCAGGGTTTTGACGGAATCTGATGCACCATTGGTGCTTAAGGACGCAATCGAGGAAAGCTTGAAGATTTCAAGAAAACCTCAGGACTGTCTGCATTCAAAAGCTGCAAGAAACATCGCAAACATCGTGGAGGTGTTGCTATGAACGACATCAATTCGCTTCCTGCCGGATCCGAAATTCATCTGGTCGGCATTGGTGGTGCCGGAATGCGCGGACTGGCCTTGCTCTATTGGGGCAAAGGCTTCAAGGTTACTGGCTCCGACACTGATTTTGACAGGCCTGCAATCAAGGACTTGATAAACAAGGGCATGGTTGTTGGAAATGGAAACGATCCCAAACATTTGAAAAATCCAGTCATGGTTGTCTATTCAACTGCAATAAGGCAGAACAACCCTGAGCTTGAAGAGGCGAGAAGACGCGGAATCCCGATATATCACAGGGCAGACGCATTCAAGATGCTCACAAAAGAGAAAACCGTTATCGGCGTGGCGGGAACACACGGAAAAACCACTTCCACGGCAATGGCAACCCACATATGCATGAAGAGGGGTTTGAACCCAACTTACTATTTCGGCTCACCATACCTTGCAAACAAGGATCAGGCCGAATGGACTGACGGCAAGGTCTTCATCATCGAAACCGACGAACACGACCACAGCTTCCTTCATTTCGATGTCGACATCGCAATCGTTGGCAACATCGACAACGACCACATGGAAAACTTCAATTTTGACATCAAAAACCTTGTTGCTGACATGGAAAAGTACGCCCAGCAGTCGCTTGACAGGGGTGGATGGCAAATCCTCAATGCTGACGACAAAAACGTGCTTTCAATCAACCTCACGCACTTCAAAAATGTCATCACCTTCGGAAGATCGGTTCAGGCGCATCTGAGGGCTGGTGAAACGAAGTTCTTCCGTGATGGTTACAATCTCTGCTCTGAGACTGACGTTTTCTGGAAAGGTGAGCTTGCAGGCAAGATGAAGCTCCAGGTTCCAGGCGCACACAATGTTATCAATGCACTTGCCTCGATTGCCTCTTTGATTAAGGTTGGGATTGAGCCCAAGGATGCAATCCCCGAGCTTGCAGACTTCCCTGGAACCCAGAGGAGAATCGAACTCATGGGCGTTTCAAGTGGGCATCCGGTTTACGACGACTACTCGCACCACCCGACAGCAATGATAAGCGGACTTGAAACCATCAGGTCTTACTATCCAGCAAACCCGATCTGCCTTGTGCTTCAGCCGATGAGATACTCAAGGGTATTCTATCTTCCAAAGGAATACAGTGCGGCCGTGCGTTATGCCAACAGGGTGATAATAACCGAGATCAACCCATCAGGTGAAGACAACCTTTGGGGTTCGGACATCAATGTGCTGGCAAAGACAATAAAGGAAGCAAACCCTGACATGGACATTGTTTTGGTTCCAAAAATCGGTGATGTTCCTACACAGGTAAAAGCTGGCATTAAAAATGACGAAATCATCTACTTCTCTGGCCCACAAACCGTGAGAGAACTGGCGCAACCGATTCTCGATCTCCTGGCCTGAGTAGCATTCGTTTCAAATGATCGTCAATCAGACCCTGTCTTCGATCACTTCGATAATCAGGGGCAAAGTTCTCTTTGGTGAACCGATGCTTTTGCACACGTCATTCAGACTTGGGGGACCCGCGGACGCTTTGGTTTTCCCTGAGGATTCCGATGATGTTGCCGAAATTTTCAGGTTTTGCTCAAAAAACAGCATACCGGTTTTGACAATTGGTTCAGGCACAAACCTGCTCGTTGGCGATCTCGGAATTCGGGGAGTGGTCGTCTGTATCGGCGAAAAGTTCAGATGGGTCGAAGCCGATGAGGATTCCATCAGGTGTGGTTCAGGTTTTTTGCTTGATGAAGCAGTCGATCTTTCGGTTGAGAGAAGCCTCGAAGGAATTGAGTTTCTGACAAGGATTCCTGGTACAGTTGGCGGTGCTGTGGCGATGAACACCGGCACCCACAACAACTACATCAGCCGTGCTGTTTTTGAAGTAGGCTACATCTCGCCCACAGGCGAAAAGCACATTCTTGGTCATGACCAGATGAGATTTGATTATAGGACTTCGATTGCGCTCCAGTCTGGAGGAATGATTGACCAGGTAAGGTTCAGGCTGGTAAAAACCAGTCATGAAAAATTGGTTTCAAGGGTCAATATCCTCAAAGGTTATCGAACAGGTTCACAGCCTTACAACCTGCCGAATGCCGGATGCGCCTTCAGAAATCCTCCTGCCGGATTTGCAGGAAAGCTCATCGAAGACGCAGGTTTGAAGGGCAAGGGTGTTGGTGGGATCGAAGTTTCAAAACTACACGCAAATTTTCTGGTAAACCTTGGCTCAACTGATTCAAAAGAGGCGCTGATGCTCATGAAAACAGTTGCCGATACGATATACGACAGATTCAATGTCAGGCTGTCGCCTGAGATTCGCATTGCAGGACAGTGGAGCATTTCAGTCCCAGTGTGGTGACCAAAGCTATTCCATTTTAAAATTAAATTGTTTATTATCATTATCGTAAACAGGAGGTGCGCAGGCACTTTGACAAATGGAAGGAGTTTCATGAAGAAAATTTCATTGACGCTTACAATTTTGGCAATTGTCGCTATTTTTGCTGTTGTTTGCCAGTCTGTCTCGGCACTGGACAGGCCACATTGGGCGCAGAAATACATTGAGAAGATGGTTTCTGAGAAGGTGATGCCTGAAATCGACAAGGATCTCTGGGACAAGGATGTCGATGGTGCAACAATTGTGAGCACTCTTGAAAGTGCTCTTGGCAAGAGTTCAATGCTCGACGCGACAAAGCCGCTCACTAGGGCAGAAATAATAAAGACCGTCGTGGACAATGGATCGTGGGCTGAGGATGTCAAGCTGTTTGATGACAATGCCTGGTGCATGAGCAACGATGAGCTGACCATTCCGAAAGAATATGTTCCATATTTCAATCTTGCCTACAGACCCAAGTACAATTTGCTCACCCACAAGAAGGGTAGACTGACGGCTTGGGACAAGCCAATGACTTATGCCGAACTGGCCTATCTTGCCTACCATGTCAAATATCCGCCAAACACCGATCCCAACCAGCAGCTGACGATCGTCACAACGGCTGAGCCTGAAACCCTCAATCCATACACAACCTCTGCAATGTCAACTTCTTACATCAATACCTTCGCATCCTGGGGCGGAGACGTCTCGTTCGGCGACGATGCCACTCTCTACCCGTTCCAGCTGACAAGGGTGCCTTCGGTTGACAATGGCGACATCCAAATCATCAAAGATCCAATCACAGGCCGAGAGAAGGAAATTGTCACCTACCACATCAGAAAGGGTCTCTACAACTGCCCGATGTACGACGGCGAAAATGAAAAACTGCATGAAGTGACCGCCGATGATTACCTTTTCTCCATGAGGGTTTCAGTTGTTCCCCGCATACAGGCAATCTCGAAATCAGGCATCTGGAAAATTGACAACATCAAAAAGATTGACAGATACACAGTTGAAATCACATATAACGAAGTTTACACCTATGCTTCATGGGGATGGGGTGATACCTACAAATCCGTTTTTGAACAGGATTTGTTCACGGCTCCACAGGATTTTAACACAAGAGAAGACTTCATCAATTTCAATAACGGCCCATACAGACTCGCAAAATGGGACAGGGGCGATCACCTTGAATTTACGCCAAATCCACACGCAATTTATTCCCAGCCATTGATTGGAAAGATCATCGTCCGTTTCATGTCAGACCAGAACACGATCAGGTTGAATCTTGAGTCAAGATCGGTCGATTGTGCCGGCATTACTCCAAACGACTACAAAGACCTGAAAGACAAACTCCCTGATTACAAGATTGTTATTGTTGATGCCACGCAGTGGAGCCACGTTGATTTGAACCTGTTTGACAAGGATCCAAAAGAGCCGGACAAGCCAGGACTCAAGTGGGCTTTTGGTGACAAAAGGGTCAGGCAGGCTATGCTTTACGCCCTGGACAGGGAAGAGATGAACAAGGTTGTGAACCAGGGTCTTTATACAGTCGCTGACAGCTGGATGTCTCCAAAGTCAAAGTTCTACAATCCCGACAAAATCAAGATATATGAATACAACCCGAAAAAGGCTGAACAGTTGCTTGAAGAGGCAGGCTGGAAGCTTACCAAGGTTGGTGGTGAGATGATCAGGTGCCTTAACGGCGATCCGGGCAAGCCATTTAGCTTCAAGTTCAAAACATCATCAGAGAATCCATCAGCCATTCAGATGGCTGAACAGATGAAAATCATGTACAGCCGTATAGGTCTCAAAATAATCCCAACACCTGTTACAAGCAAGGAGCTTCTTGGACAGAGCCTTGTAAGGCATGAGTGGGAGATGATCACATTCGCCTGGGTTTCAAATCCGATCAGACCTTCGGCGGATCTGTTCATGGAAAAGCAGATTCCTACCGCCGACAATAACTGGGCAGGACAAAATCTTGTTGGTTGGAAGGGTGGAGCTGAACATGAGAAGATTTGCATGGAGATGGACAAGGAAATCCCAGATGCAAAACTCCAGGACCTGATCGACCGCGAGCTTGAAATCTGGTGCGAGGAACTCCCACATCTTCCAATGTACAATCCAGTGGCTATATCGGTATGCCCTCTCGACCTTGAGAATTACAAGCCAACCGGCTCCAATAAGCCAACCAGCTGGAATGCTGCCTACTGGTACAGGGAAGCATACTGATGTAAACGCGGGAAATTATTTCCCACTTCCAATATGCAATTATTGTCAAATAAAGCCTGCAATAACGAAATTTGCAGGCTTTATTTGTTTATTACCGAAATTAGGCCGAAAATATGAATCCCATCCTTATGTTTTGACACAAGGAACACAGGCGCCATCAGTTCGCAGACACTTGCAGTTTTAAGCGAACACTGTATGATAACATTTGAGACCTCCTACAGTGTCTCATGTTTGTTTAGTGAAAAACGATTCATTTATTTTACCAATTCTGTTGACAACATATGTTTTTCCATTGGCTTGACAGTAATTCTGTCGATGCCGCAAGCGAAAGGAGTGCGATGAAAAAAATCCTAGTTATTTTATTGATTGTTGGCGCATTTGTACTTGTTGTCTCAGGTGCAGGCCGCATTATGGCCGCCGAATCCACACACTGGGCAACCAAGTACGTGGAGAAGATGGTGAAGGACACCGTCATGCCTCAGGCTGATCTTGTCCAGTGGGACAAAGAGATGGCTCCTGCAACAGCAGTTGAGGCACTTGGCAAAGCCCTTGGCAAGTCCCTACCGGCACCGGATGCTGCAAAGGCATTCACCAGGGCAGATTTTGCAAAGCTTGCCGTTGACAACAGCAAGTGGGCGGCAGAAATCGAACAGCACAAGTTCCCTGCATGGTGCATGAGCAATGACGAACTGACCATTCCGGCAGATTTCGTTCCGTACTTCAACATGGCTTACAGGCCAAAGTACGACTTCCTCACCTACAGGAAGGGAAGACTCACTGCATGGGACAAGGCGCCAACCTACGCCGAAGTGGCATTTGCATGCTACCGCTGCAAGTACCCGCCAAACACGGAAAAGGGACAGCAGGTTGTTGTGGTCACCGCCCAGGAACCGGACACCATGAACCCGACATCAAACGCCCTCTCCAGGACCATGCTTGTCACGTTCATGAGTTTTGGCGGAGATGTCACTTATGGTGACGATGCAACTCTCTACCCGGTCACACTCACAAGGGTTCCATCGGTGGACAATGGCGATGTGAAAGTCTTCAAGGATCCAGTGTCAGGCAGGATGAAAGAGACAGTCATCTATCACATCAGACCAGGCCTCTATCAGCACCCAATGTACGAGGGTGAACCGGAAAAGTTACATGAAATTACCGCCGATGATTATGTTTATGCATTCAGGGAAGGTCTCTGCCCAAGAGTCCAGAATACCTCAAAGTCAGGTACCTGGAAAATCGATGGCATGAGAAAGATTGACAAGTATACAGTCGAAGTTGACTGGAACGAAGTCTATGCCTATGCGACATGGGGTGCAGGCTACAGCTACAAGGCAAAATATGAGCAGGATCTCTACACTGATCCAGCAGATTTCAATGTAAGACAGGATTTCATCGATTACACCACAGGACCATACAAGATGGTCAAGTGGGACAGAGGCGATCATATTGAATTTGCGCCAAACCCATACGCAAACTATGCACAGCCGCTTATCGACAAGATCATTGTCAAGTTCATGAGCGACACCAACACAATCAGACTCAACCTGCAGTCAAATGCAGTTGATGTTGTTTCAAACGCATTCACACCAATCGAGGCATCGGGTCTTGCGCAGCAGCTCCCGCAGTACAGGTTTGTCTTCACAGAAGGCACCTCATGGGAACACCTCGACCTCAACCAGCACGATATTGATCCATCATCACCAAACACTCCGGGTCTCAAGTGGGTCTTTGGTGACAAGAGAGTCAGACAGGCCATGCTCTATGCCCTTGACAGGGACGAGCTTTGCAAAATCGTTTCAAACGGCATTTTCACACCGTCACACAGCTGGATGCCTGCACGCTCAAAGTATTACAATGAAGAGATGATCAAGAAGTATCCGTACGACCCGAAGATGGCTGA
>CAYYJO010000034.1:0-22419 GCA_964472265.1 uncultured Caldisericales bacterium
GATTCGATTTCACCACAACTTTCCCGAACTACCCAACATGTGATTACACCTCAGGAGTCGCATTCCCATGGCAGAAGCCTGGACAGGAACTCTGGGGAAGAGTGCAGTATTACATGCCAGATGCCCGTAAGGCGATCGGCTCAAACACCAATGGATCGTACTTCCTTGCTGTAACTGATGCCTCAGATTCAACATGGAAAGTTGTTCCATATCTTTGGGCAGAAGTCTGGCTTACCGTCAAGGCACAGGGTGGCGAGAGCACGCTTCTTGACAAGAGATATATTGTCATGGACAACATCGGTCAGGTCTGGATTGACCCGGACGGACGTTTCAACGATTGCCGTTACTGGGATCCAGCAAACCCGAAATCACTCAACTACAGAAACAACCAGATCTACTCAGGTGACGGAACTGCCCAGTGGAATGACTGCAGAACAAACCCAATGTGTATGCTCGACCCATCAGGCGAGAACAACACACAGGGACCATACATTTTTGCAGAATCATACAACCCAATGACTGGCGGATCCCCAACTATCGGATACCCGGCACCAGCATATCAGAAGAGGGTCTACTACTGGTGGTTCAACGAAGAACAGAATATCGACAGAGTCTGGAGACTCGGTTGGGCAAACCAGGACGACTACCTCAGGAAGGGCGGAATTGCCGTTGATGGCAAGACCGTTTCAACCGGTCTCGTTGGTGGTCCAAACAACACAACACCAGGCGCATACTACCCGGGAAAGCCAGTCCTTTGGAATTCACAGGCAACCGATACCAACATCCGCAAGTGGACACCAAACGATGAGAACATTCTTGCTTATGACTGGGACTGCGGCGTAAGCCTTATCCCGTTCGGCGCTGGCGAAAGATATGTCGATATCAACAATAACAACGCCTATGACTATGGCGAATGGATCTTCCTTGATAACGACACCTCAGGAACATTCAACTTCAACGACTCAAGACTCATCAGCTACACCATTCAGTGGGGCGGCAAGGCCTACAACTTCAGAAAGAGCACAAATGTTGGTGCTAACGATGAAGACGTTCAGTGGCTTGCAGCAAACCCAACCATCGTTGCAAGAAACTTCCCGGCAAACACAAGACACGCAGCAATCCCAGGCCTCTCACTTTATGACCAGGTCTACATCGACTCAGACAACAACAGCATCATCACTCCAAACGACATCCGCCTTACCAACATCAACTACAGATTCAAAGGATTCGGTCTCACAACCGGTGGTATGTACTTCGGCGACGCCATCATCATGCTGGAGCTCATGGAAACCACTTGCTCATGGACATACAATGTGTCAGTTGAATCAGACATGTGGTTGGCCATGGAAAAGAACACCATGCAGTACCCAGACGTTATGCCGTCAAGAACTGCAGCCTCCTTCAAGACAGTCAATGGCGACATCAACCAGATGTCCCAGCTTGTCAACAAGGCAACGGCCATGGATCCAGACGGAAAGACTTTCGTCGTCCCAACAACCACGTTCCATGATCTCAGGGCTGAATACAGGGAATACCTTGGAATGCAGATCTTCCTCGACAACGGCGTTGACAACAACCTCGCCATCGGTGGAACATGCTACCAGCTCTCACTTTCCGATGACCATGTCAACTTCCTTGCAGGCGAGCAGTATCTTGGCTCACAGGATGTTGAAACTGCACTCGATATCGGCTACACACTCACAGATTTCCCAACATACTTCCTCTATTTCGATGCAAAGTATGACATGAGACCCGGTATGATTCCGAACCCGCTTCCAGCAACAGTAATGTACGGTTGCGGCGACCCAATCTATGCTGACTACAATAAAACACCATACTTCCCGAACCAGCCGCTTCAGCCAGACCCAACAGTCACGACAACTCCATACAACCCAGGCATCGTCAACGCAGGCGACATGCGTATGCTTGACGTCACTATCTCATCAGGCAATGGCCAGGGTGGAGCAGAAAACGTCGTAACATACAAGGCCGGATCAATTGTAGCTGTCGGCGACCTTGACTATAACAGAGTCATCTCATCCCTTCCAAAGGGAATGACATTCTACGATGAGCCAAAGGGTTGCGAAGCTCCAAACCAGGCTTACGACATTGGCGAACTCATTTACTTCGACCCGGCAAGAGCCGGTGGTTCGAGAGCCATCCGCATGATCGCCTCAACAACAGGCGCAGGTGGAACAGGCGGAATCGAAACATTTGAAATGGGTGCAAGATGGTCGAACTGGAACTATCCGTTCACCGGAACATCAGGCTCAAACTGGAGACAGGTAAAAGCCGGATTCCTTTCATACAACTACCCAGACCAGTCATGGGGATCATATCTCCCGATGCAGTACGCAGGACCAGGCGAGCTTGACTATTCAGGCAACTACTGGGGCTACGGTCTCAACGACGCATACTTTGATCAGCAGGGCGGTTATCTGCACGGTACAGGACCAAACATTCCATACAACTGGCCGTACCCTCCAGGAATGGGATCAACAGCCGGCGGTATCCTTTACTACAACGGTCTTGACCAGAACGGTGTTCCAGCAACAAGCGCTTTCTGGAACTCATACGTCTTCAACTTTGACTTCATGACAGACTGGCCGCCATGGTATTGGGGCTACATGAAGCAGTGCGGTATGGCAGCAGTCCTCGTTCAGCCACAGGGATCAACCTGCTCAGGTTACACAATGGTCTACTCACTCGACGTCTACAGCTGGTACAGCTACTACGGCTGGACGCTTGAAGACTACAACTACATGGGCGGTATCCCAAGAATCATCATCTCAAGGGCAAACAACTATAACTACGATGGCAACCCGGCAGGTGACTACGCCAGAACAACATACATATCATTCTATGATGGTATGAACTATGGCGACCTCTTCGATTACTACAATGGCTGGGTCAACATCCAGACAACCGTTTCAGGCAACACCTGGACAGTCACAATCCCAGGCTTTGGCTACGACATCGAAGCAACTCTCGGTGGCGCAACTTCAGCCGGTGCAGCAGGTCTCTATGCCGGTTCATGGATGTGTTACTATGACGGCTACAGCTCACACTCATACTGGGACAACCTCGACATCTATTACGTTGAGTCAGTACCAGCACCAGGCGACAGAAGAAGACTTCTTGCCCCAGGCCACAACGTAGGCGCAAACGGCTATGTGTTCAAGAAGAACGGCGCATCAAACGAGATGGTCACCGCTTCAACAAATGCTTCGTCGCAGAACCAGTTCGGCTACTACTACCCATGCGGATCAAAACTTGCAGCCGGTGAACTTTATGACGTGAAGTCAAAAGTCGGCATGATCACAATGGGCAAAAACGGCGATCCAAGGTTCATGGATATCGAAGTGCTTCCGGGCAAGCTCACAGTCAATGTCGATATTGACGGAGTGCCGGCAGATCCAAAGGCAAACTATCAGCTCAAGGTTGAACAGACATCCGATATCAAGGTATCTGTTGACCCAGCTCCAAAGCCAGGCGAAAAGTACATCGTCAAGTTTAACGACCTTTACCAGTCAGGCGTTCCGGCAACACCAGCATTCGTTGGCTACACCGAAACCAGGGAAGAAAACTCCTTCTCAGACATGGAACCAGGCGAAATCGAAATCCCGAAGGAAACATTTGCAACAACCGGCATGCTCTATTACACCTGGTCAGACTCTCAGCCGGCCGGCGGATTCAACTGCCCACAGCTTGCACTTCCATTCGATTTCACTCTTTATAACAGAGTAATCCCGACCGGAACACACGTTCAGGTCTCAACTCACGGTTACATCAGATTTGACCCAGGTTGGGAAAACCAGCAGAACCCGTATCCGTGGGGATACTGGATGCAGGGAGCATATCCGTACACGATTTCTCCATACGGCCACTATGCTTACCTCCACATGGGCTACAGCCCACTGTCTGGACAGCCAGTCAACAGCAACCTCGGCGCCTATGTCTCATTCCCGACAGCAGGTTCAATGAAGATCAGATGGGCAGTCAGGTCATACTACACCGACGCATACTACGGCGCAGGCTTCGGCACGTCACTTACAGCAACTGCAAACTTCAGCGTAACAATCTATAGCGACAACTCAATCCGCTTCAGCTACGGCTCATGCGGCGACGGTGCCTATCTTGACTGGTACCCGGTCTGTGTCGGTTTGAAGGGCGCAGGATCAGGCTGGAGCACATCAGACACCGAATATTTCAACGCTTCAATGCACCAGTCCACTGGTAACGCATTCAACTGGATCGACGACATTGTTCTCACAAGAACAGAATTCCCGCCAGACCCAGGCAGACCAGCAGGCGGATCAACAGATCAGGACTACCTCATTGGCAGCAACCCGGTTACAAAGGTTGGACCAAAAATTGGTGGCGCATGGTCAAAAACTTACGAAATAACTCCTGAAAACCCGGTTCAGCACATCCAGTACACACCATACAGGGGCTCATGCCAGGAAGACGGAACAAGAGACCCAATCAGAATCGAAGTATTCCTTGAAAAGGGTGGAGTATCATATCCGGTTCCACTTGACTCAGACCTTTCAGGCGAAAGATTCGAAATTGCACAGACAGCATACGTAAAGAGATTCGACAACAACATCTACGATCCGTTCTGGGTCGACAGACCATGGACAAAGAAACAGTTTGACGAAAGATACAAAGGCGACAAGACACCAAGACCGGTTGTCCCTGCATCAGGAATTCCGACATTCACATGCGGACTCGATGACCAGTACGACTGCTACGGCGTCTTCAGCCTCTATGTTGCACCAGAAGACCTCAAGCTGGAAATTGGTCAGGGTTCAAGAGCCTGCATTTCGACAGGTGACCAGAGATATCCAAACGTCGTCCTCAAAGTGCTCGACATGGACAACCCAAATGACATCAACGACCCGGCAAACATGCTCATCTCAACGGCAGGTCTCCAGCCAGGCGTTAGAGGAAAGCTTATTGCAAACGTAAACGCTCACGGTGCAGGTATTGCATACCTTGCAACCACTATTGCTCCGGCCGCTGGGCAGTCACAGGGCGACTCCTTGACTGACAGGTGTATTGTCCAGGTCAACATGGACGGCTCATACACCTTCTGGAGATGGTACGAACCAATTGCAGCCGGCATTAACGCAGCAACTGGCGCACTTGATGCAACAGACTGGGTCTACTCAAGAAGAGATTATGACCAGGCGACACAGGGCTACAGCGATCTCCAGGGTTACGGAAACGCAGTTACGATGCCGTTTACAGATTCAGACGGATTTGCGCTCTCAAGATTCGGTTCATCATCAATCATCGAGGACTACGACTGCTCGTTTGGCAAAGGCATCTGCGATGTCTGCCACCTTGGTGAAGGTTTCCCGAACCTCGGCGACGTCTCATACGGCGACAGAATGGGTCGTTTCAACAACACAGCTCTCGACTATGAAACTGACTACTTCGGCCAGTACAGCAACCCAAGACCATTTGGTTACCTCAGCACATTCGGCGTCCCAACGCTCATCTCCAACTGGACCGATGATTCAGACGGCGGCGAGATCAGACTCTGCGTGCAGCCAAAGAATGCAGAAACTCCACTTACAGTCAGAGTTTATCTTGCAGGTACAATCTTCGACTACAACTCAGCCCTTGCAACCACAAGCCTCGACACCTCAAACCCAACAATCCACCCACCATACTTTGTCTATGACGATGCACCAGGCATTGACTACTGCGGCACATTCACAATCCCGGTAACTGCAAACTCAGACCTCAACTTCTCAGAGTTCAGACTTGTCGACCACGGCCTTCAGTTCTCAAAGGCCGACTACACATCAGGCACATCCGCTTTGGCCCCAATGGACAGACCGGCACCACAGCTTCGTCACTGGTACAACCCGGTTATCTACAATTACACGAAAGACGTAAGATGCTATCCAGGTGGTCAGTCAAGTGTTCACAGACTTAAGGGACTTGCCAGAGGCGGCGGATTCAACTCATACCCGGCAATCGACTATGAAAAGTACAACAAGCTGGGAACCGAGTTCTACCCATTGACCGACTACGGTATGTTCTTCACGCTCACCACAAACACAGACGGCAGCAGATCGCAGATGTGGGACAGATGGACGTTCGACATTTACGATGGACTGTCACAAGACACGACAAATAGCTGGAGAATCATTAAAGCAATCGAACTGACTGGTCCGTTCATGATGCCAATGAGATACTACAGAGGCAACTCGTCATCCAACCAGGGTGGCCAGGGTGGCTCTGCTGAACAAAGACTTCGTTCAGAATATTCATTCAACGGCATAAGCAATGTGCCAATTCAGTACGATACCTCAGGATACCTGAGAATTGACAAGAGAAACGCAGCATACTACGAAAACTATGAGAGTGACTGGACAAATGTTGTAGATCCAGGCTTCTATAACGACCTTCACTCTACAATCGGCGTTACGCTTCCATCAAACGGAAGGCTTGTTGAAGGAAGAGATCTTGTTTACGAAAACCAGAACCCATACATCATGAGCGGTTGGTACCAAGGCTACAACTACTTCGTCTTCAACATTGACGAAATCATTCCAATCCAGCCAGGACTCATCACCCTCACAGTCATCATGGGTGACGGCACAAAGAAGATATTCCAGGATTGCTGTGCAAGCCCACCAACAGACGGCTTCGTTTCACACGCTCTTGGAATCAAGCTTGAAAACCAGGACATTGAAGATCGTGGTGGAATTATCGTCGACAGCGGCTCAGTGACGCTCAATGCAGTAGTCACCGAAGAAGAGAAAGCTGATGTCGATCCAACAAAGGCACCAGGCTACAACGAATGGGACAACAAGGAATGCAACGATGCCCTCGTCTATGCATGGCAAGACCGCGGTCTCTATGATCCAGACCAGAAGACATGGTTTGGCGCAGGCGACGGCTATTGCTCAGGCGCACCAAAGAACTCAGACGTCTACGCAAAGGCAACACAGTACATGCCAGAAGACGACAAGAACAAAAACGGTGTTGTCAGCTTCTATGAAGCAGAAACCGAAATCATCGGCTCCTATGACCTTGCAACTGGCACATGGGACGGCGCATTCGTTGACGCAAGAACATTCGCAAGGAACAACGGAAAATACAATCTCAAGATCAACACAGACGGCAAGAAGGATCCAGCAACAGGCCAGCAATTTGGGCTTTCAACCGGATTCGACTTCGGCGGATTCTCACCAGTCGGCGCTCCACTTCCAGCAGGTATGAGAGACCACGTCATTGGTTGGGAAGAAACCCTTCCAGTCTGGGTCACAGCATACAAGTACGGCGATGACAGCAACGACAGATCATTCAGACCACTCTACGACTCACTCACCGGCGCAATCGGTTCAATGAGCCACGAAGTTTACCTCGCAGGCACAAGGAAATTCGACGTAGTACCAAAACCAGACCTCCAGTTCACATATGGTCCAGAGCCACTGACTGCAGGATTCACACCAGAACTTCAAAACGTCGACACGCCACTCACATTCACAGTCCTTGACGCTCAGGGCAAACCAGTGGATCTCACTCACGGAATCATGGATGGCTTCGGTCAGGATTATGTTCAGGATCAGCACATCTGGAACCAGCTCTTTGTCGATCCGCATCCAGATGACAAGCGCTACTACGGTCCAAAGGCAGCACTCCCACAGTATTATTGGGTAAGGACAGACCTTCAGAACTTCGATGGTACAGTTTGGTCGAACGGTATGCAGTTCTCTAACCCAGATGCAGCGTTCACGCCAATCACCTTTGATGCTGACAGAGAACATGGCAAGTACAAGTTCTACGGATTCTGCGCAAACGATGCCGGTGAATTCCCGGTTTACGTCTACACACCGGACAGAAGACATTGCGCTATCACAACAGTCAAAGTCAAACAGCCTCATGTTGAGTACAAGATGAGGAATTACGATTCGACTGAAAGCTTCTGGGACAGAGGCACAACCGACGGATCAGACCCAGACTTTGTAATGACTGCCTGCGACGAAAGAATGTATGAGATCACCGTAAAGGCAACGGATGCTCTCGGACAGCTCATCAAAGGAACAGCAAAAGAAGTCAGTGTTTGCTCGGGTTCAGGCTCAGATACCACAAGGTTCACGGTATACATAACAAGGCCAAGAAACTTCGATTGGGCACAGGCAACGAACCTCTTCAATTCAGCAACATTCCCAGGAACAGTCGCCTACCAGCGCGGTATGAACATGGCATCCTGGAGAGAAATCTACTGGATCAGCGATGTTGGCAACAGGTTCTTCCCGTTCTACGGTGTAGATGTCAACAATGATGGAAAGATTGACCCACTTCTCAACAGAACCCAAGAAATTGGCAGATTCACATTCATGCACGCCTGGTCAAGCTATTGGGGATACAGCTACGACACTTGGTATGGCGGCTACACAGGAACTTACTACTACGCATCATGGTCAGGCTACAACACAACCAACTACATGTTCGACGATGGTTCATACGCAGTAGACCAGTCATGGGATATCCCACCAAACAATCACCAGGGATATGGTGTCGGCTGTATCTACAACAGCCCGCATGCCGGCGGATACGTGTTCTGGGATCTCAACGTTGACAAGAAACTCACCTTCCAGGATTCACTCTCCTTCAACCAGAATGGTGAAACAAGCTTCTTCTACTACGCAGACGATGAATCTGAAATCGGTGGACTAGTAGGCAACAACACCTACAGCAATATGATCGACTTTGGCGACGTTGTCGGTGGATCAGCATGGTATGGCCCGTACGACCCAACAACACTCTACGGCAGATATTGGCATTACAAGTATCCGTGGACTGGCAAATGGTACGGTACAAACGACGGTGGCTATAGACTTGACTGGGATGCAATTCCAGACAACAACGCAACACTCTCAGGCCCAACCTTCAAGTGCTACGATGCCGAAACAGGCGACGAGATGAAGAAGGATCTCCTTGTACCAGAGTACTACGACCTTACCTATGGCGTGAGAAATCACATCATGGTCAAGGCATATCCAGCCGACTCAAGAGATCTCAAGCTCAAGGAAGGCGCACTCATCTCGTACTCGACCGACAGAACCTACACCACTCAGATTGCCGGTAACCACGCAGAAGCATGGGTAACAGGAAGGCTCCAGAACTCAGAAACCGATCCAAAGGCTGTTGAAACCTCAATCTATTGCACTCCAGATGGTACCGGATCAGATGTCTCCTCACTGCTCTACTTCAGACCAATCAACTGGCAGATCAGGGTCAACCAGACCGATCCAGAAAAGTCACTCTATACAACATTCTTCGCACTCACCAGACTCTGCAAGTTCGATGTCTGCAAGGGTCTTGCAATCAAAGCCGAACCGCTCAACAAGGTTCTCAAACTCGGTCAGCCAGACACAGTCATTGTAACAGTAACCGAAACCGGTTCAGGCTATCCGTACTCAGGCGTAAAGGTTGTCCTAAGGGCTGAAGATGGCTCGTTCGAAATGGAAGCAACCACAAACGACCAGGGTCAGGCAACATTCTCAGGCGTGAAACCGTCCTCACTTGCCAAGATCTTCATCAAGGCAACCAAGGAAGGCAAGACTGACGGAAACTCGGTGCTCTATGTTGAAGAAGACAGAACACCGCCATCACTTGATGTCAACCCGTTCCCGACACTTACAAACAAGTCATCGGTAACAATTGACGGAACAGTGACAAAGGGTTCAAAAGTCAAAGTCGGAAACGTTGACGCAAACGTTGACGCAAACGGCGCCTGGAAGGCAAACATCAACCTCAACCCAGGTGAAAACGTCATCAACATCGTCGCCTACGGACCAAACGGTGTTCCAAGAACAATCACAATCCGCATCGTCCTGGACAAGGAAGCACCGGTCATCCTTCTTCCAACACAGGCAGAAGTCGACTCCTATGGCATCAGCGACACCAACACAACAGCAGTCTTCCGTGGCAGAGTAACGCCAGGCTCAAAGATCACAGCAGCAGACATCAAGGCAGTACAGAACGGTTCACCGCTTCCAGTTGCAAACGTCAAGATTGTCAACGATGTTTGGGTAGCAGAAATCAGCAACATCCAGCTGGGCGTAGACCTTTCACTCGACGTCTCCGCTGTTGACGAAGCAGGCAACCCAGGAAACGCCACAGGCGTCTACAAGATTGCAAAGATCACAAAGCTCTATCTGACAATCGGAAACGCAATCCCGGTACTTGGCAACAAGGGTCAGACCGCCCTGCTTGAGCCGGCATTCATTGATACCCGCAACAACGTCATGGTTCCAATCGCAGACATCGCAACTTACCTTGACATGAACGCAACACCAACAGCAAACTCAGTGACAGTGATTGTCGGAACTGAAACAGCAACAGCAACCGTTGGCTCCAACTCAGTGGTTATCGGATCAACAACAATCACCCTTCCGACGCCGCCAGTTGTCAAAAACGGCAGAATCTTTGTCCCAATCCAGCTTGTCAAGGAACTCCTCGACAAGAACACAAAGATGACCTCAACAATTGAGTACGATGTAAACGCAAAGACCATCCTCATCACGATGGTTGTACGCTAATTAAGCAAATTTGATGTGATTCTTGAGGAGAGGGGTTTATCCTCTCTCCTCAAGCGAGAAACTTAAAACTGATTGATTGTTCGTAAAAAAAGTTGATTGATTGTTGAAATGCGCAGTCGTGTTTGCAACTTGCAGTTGCGAACCTTCAATAAGGTTTGTGACCAAGCCTAATGCGAAGGAGACAGTAATGAAGAAGATTTTAACAATGCTTGTAACAGCAGTCATGTTGCTGGCAGCTTTTGGAACCTGGATGCCGTTTTCAGGTACAGCCGAAGCAGCAAGCACAAACAGCCCGGTTACCATGATAGCCAACAGGTGGAACCTTTGCGGATATGACCGCTATGGGTGCCAATTCCGTGAAGGTAAGCTGGTTCCTTGGGAAAAGCCAGGAATCAGGTGGTGGGGTAGACAAGGTTTCTCGATGCCGTGGGCACTCTGGGCAACCAATGACAGGCCGGATGCTCAGCCAATTCCACCGGCAACCCCCCGCTACTCACACATCGTCCCAACTGACAATGCAGAATCAAGCCCGCAAACTCTACCATACGGTTTGTGGACTGAAGTCTGGCTGACAGTAGTACCGGATAATGGCAAGTCAACGTATCTTGATCACTGGTATGTTGTCTGCGACATGTACGGTCAGGTTTGGTTCGATCCAGACGGATCGTTCAATGACTGCCGCTACTACGGATATGCAGACCCATACGATGTAAACTACAGACAGGACTCAAGCTCAACAACCGACAACTGCACCGACAACCCAAGGGCACTGGTCGACCCGATCATCTCCAACAACACACAGGGACCATACATCTTCGACCCAGACTACAACTCATTCACAAACCCAGGCACAGTCGGATGGCTTTATCACAGTGAAAACTATAAGATCAACAATGTTGCAGCACCGGAATATGTAAACAGAATCTACTTCTGGGATGCAGCAAATCCAAAAGAAAAGCGTCTCTGGAAGCTCGGCTGGGCTGACATGAACGACTTCCTGGCCCTCAATGCTCGTGGACCAGCAGGAGCCCTCTCGTCAGGTCTCGTCTATGACGTTACCTCAAAGCCGGCAGATGACAAACTTTGCAACTATAAAGATTACAGCGACTGGGATCTTAATCTCTCTCTTCGCGACTTCACAAGAACGATGAGCCCTCTTGGCAACAACAATGCCATCAACGGTTCAGTCCTCCACGCAGAGAACATAAGCTATGCTGCTAACTTCCCAGACTCAGTAGCTTCTCCAATCCCGGCACACACAAACCTTACCTATGATTTTGGCGAATTCATTTACGAAAAAGCCGGACTAAGCCCGGTTTATGCAGCCATGGGACCATATGCAAGCAACAGAATTTCACATGTTGACGATGGCGACGTAAGAAGAACACCAATCACCATTACACGCAATGTAACCATGAACAGAACGTATCCAGCTGGCTCAACAGTCCTTGATATAGGCAATGACGGTGTTTACCAGCCTGGCGACGACTATGACGTTGGCTGCTCGCTTTGGGCATTCTCAAATGGCTCATTCCCTCCAGGTACAGCATATCCTGAAAGGTATCACGACCAAGTCATATCGGGCGTTCAGAACAACAGATATGATGCAGGCGAATTCATTTACAGAGAAGTAAGTGGCACAGCCTACACTGTCAATGGATACACATGGAGCAATGGGGTAAAGGTTCCTGGCGACATCCGTCTGACAAACGTCAACGGCTGGCAGGACAACGTAAACGACCATGACCCATCAATCACAGTCCTAAAGTATGACACTGACGGCAAACGTCGCGCCGGTATGATCGACGGCGACCTTCTCCTCATGGCTGAAGTCACATATGGTGGATGCATCTCACCAGAATATGACGTGGCCGTGGAAACTGACGCATGGATCGGTTGGAGAGATGCCGGTAAGTGGATGCCTGTCGACCCAGCATATACGGCAGCTGGCATCAGGTCACACTTCGACACCACAATCCAGCACATGAACCGTGTACAGAAGGATGCTGTCCTTGCCGAAAAGACAAACGAATTCTTCGTCCCGGCAACAGTCTTCCAGAATGTCCACTATAGCGAAAGACAGTTCATGGGTTGGTCAATCTGGCTCGACGACGGCATTGACAACAACGCTGCAGTAAACAATGAGTATCCAAGCGCAGTCAAAGCCCTCGATCTCTCACACAACCTCGAAGGTTACGAGACCATGGAACAGACAGTCGGCGCATACACACTGTCCAAGTGGGATCTCGACTACAACCGCGGCGACGCCAACGACTACATCGGAGCACTTGTTGCATTCTCAGACTCATCAAAGATTGTTGGACCTCCGTACGGATATTATGACACAAACGGCAACGGCTTTGGCTCTGGCGAAAAGATTTATCGTGACATGGACTATGTCACCGGTTCAGCCTTCGGCACGGTCACTGTCGGCGACAAGCGTTGCAGCAATGTAACCTGCTATCGCAACAACATAATGGTGCAGTACTATGCCGGCTCAACAGTTGCCCAGGGCGACCTTGACATCGGCATCAGAATTGACTGGTTCCCGGCAAACGTCATGTTCTACGACGTACCACGCCCAGCATCAGGCATTCCAAGAAACAACCAGTACGACCCAGGCGAAGACATTTACTACAACCCGGCAGCCCAGACATTCATCAACTACAACTCACTGCGCCTTTCAGAGATCGAGATTCAGGGAACCACCTATCACGCAGGAACATTTGTTAAGATGGGTAGAGTCCTCTTCGTCGACAACAAGGTCAACATGATCTCGGTTGGCAACAACGGCAACAACTACTACATGGACGGCGAAGTCATCCCAGGCCAGATCCAGCTTGACGTCAAGATTGACCAGGATCTTATGGTCGAACAGACCTCGCATCTCCAAATCACCTGCAACCCGGCACCGAGAAAACCGACCGACAAGATTTACGTCATCATCGAAAACCTCCCGCGTTCCTCATACAACAACATCGCCGAAGCATACAGGGTTATCGACGTTAACCATCCGGTCATCAACATCGAGCTTACTCCATACAGAGGCTCATGCGATCTCACCGGTTTCGTACAAGACAGAAAGGTCTACATCCACGCCTTCAAGGAAGAATCAGATGTCGCCAACTATAAAGGCCAGCTGCTTCTCCCGCAGGACGGCGCATACGTTGACCCGTTCTGGCTCAGAATTTACCGCGATCCAGAAAAGCGTGCATATGCCAACTACGCTCGTTACGTGTTCGATCCAGTCAACGATGCAAGATACAAACTCTATGAACCGCTCATTGGCTTCCTCTCGAACTCATACGACTGCTATGCAAGGTTTGAAAAGACCGTTCAGCCAGAAAACCTTGTCATCACAGCCAACAGAAAGTGCTTGACGCTCCTTGAACAGAGATTACCGAACCTTGTCTTGAACCTCTATGACTGGGATAACCCGAACGATGTAAACGATCCAGGTAATATCCCGTTTGCAACACAGTCAATTCCGGATAAGCCACACCGCGTCAACTACAACGCCAGAGGCGCCGGCGTCAAGTTCCTCTTCACAGCCACAAACGCCGATTTCACACGCAAATACATCGTCCAGGTCAACGACGACGACACGTGTATCGCATGGGAATGGGTCGACCTCGAACCACTCAACATGCTTTCACCACTCGACTCGCTCTACTACAGGGACTACAACTACAACGGCGCAAACGACACAGCACCTGTACCATACATCCCAGACCCAAGATACGCATCCAACAGGTTCCCGCCAGATGCAGAACCGGAATCAGAGGCAGAGCGCTGCTCCGTCATCGATAACGACTGCTCGGGCAACCAGGCAACATGCGACATCTGCGGTGAAGAGCAGGGCTTCATTCCAATCGGAACCGTCACCCTCAACGACCTTTTCTCCAACTCATACTTCAGCTTCAACATCATGACCTACGGTGTACCGACAATGGTTACCGACTACGGATTCCTTTCAACAACCGATCCGGGCGGACAGATCCTTTGCGCAATCCTTCCACGCAACACATCATCAAAGCTGTTCATCAGGGTCACCGCTGAACAGACAATCTACAACTACAACTCAATTGATGGTCAGCTGTGGCCACCAAACGGCCCATCGTTCCTTAACGACTACACCGGTGGCGTTGACTACTGCGGTATCATCGGATTCGACGTATCACCACCAGACCCGGACGTCAACTTCTCAGAAGTCGTCATGGTCGACCACGCTCTCCAGTATTCACGCGCCAACTACACCGCCGGCTCATCATCCGACGCATACCACACCGATCCACTCCACAAGATTGCAAGACCGGCAGCACAGATACAGACACCATACAACCCGGTTCTCTACGATTTGAACAAGGAACTCCGCGTCTATCCAGGCGGCCAGACTCACACCGGCAGACTTCAGGGACAGCGTTCAACCAGGAAATCAGGCTTCAACGCCTACCCGGCCATCAACGCAAAGCAGTTCTACAAACTCGGTACAGAGTTCTTCCCGCTTACCGACTACGGTCTCTTCTTCGTCCTTAAGAACATCAGGGGCGAGCACCTCACATTCTCTGATGTCTGGAGCGGAACAAGGAATGACCTGATCCTCAAGAAAGTAACCATCGAAGGCCCGTTCGTAAGGCCAAGGTTCATGGATCAGAATCAGACCACTTACCTGTCCAACAACCAGTACAATGGCTACCAGTATGTGCCAATCCAATACGACATCTCAGGCAGACTCGTAATCGATTCGGCCAACTCCAACATGTTCACAGGCACCTCAACGGCATTCAACAGCGGTAACTTCGCGGTAACAACCTCACCGTACATGACCATTGCAAACCCGGTCAAGTCACAGGTTATCTACCCAACCGACACACAGAATCCGCAGATCCCGGTCAACAACTACCTGAGACTGCTCGACAGGTCACTCGACTACACAACCTCACACTGGGCAAACATCGGCGCAAAACCAGCCGGTGCAAATGATCTCTTCTCAATAGACGAAATCATCCCGGTCAACTACGGCAACATCAAGATCACAGTCGAAACGCTTGACGGCAAGAGGAAGATCTATCAGGATTGCTGCAACACTCCTCCAACCGAAGGCTTCAACGTCTGGGGTCTCGACATCCAGAACGCACCGTCAGAACTCACAGTTGATCAGGACAACACAGTTGAAATCAAGCTTGCAGAGTACGAATCAATGCAGGTTCAGCAGGAGTGCAATGACGCACTCGTCTTCTGCTGGCAAGACCGTGGCGTAAGAGGACCAGGCTACCAGGATGCACTTCTCAATGGCGCAGAGCCACCGAGAATTGGTGCAGGCGACGGCTGGATCACGAACCCACCGAGAAACAGCAACTACCAGGATCAGATGTGGCAGTACACAACTGGTGATGACCTCAATGGCGACGGCTTCATCAAGTTCGCTGACTTTGAAACCGAAATCCTCGGTACATATGACATGGCAACAAACACTTGGAAGACCGGTATCATCGATGCAAGGACATTCCAGCGCAATGATGGCATCTACAAGTTTGAGCTATCAAAAGAGAGAGGTTGCAGAATCGATGAAGTCGGATTCGACTTCGGTGGCGGCAGCCAGATCGGTGGAAGATTCAGAGTGCCAGATCACGTAATCGCAGAGGAAGAAGAGCTTCCACTGTGGATCACAGCATACAAGTACGGCGATGACGATAACGACAGATCATTCAGACCATACTACGAACTTCCGCCATCATCGATGTTTGGTACCCCAGGATTCAGCCACGAAGTTTACCTTGCGGCACAGAAGTCAGTAAAAATCGTCGGTGTTGAAGACCTCGTTCTCAAGACAACACCAGAAGTTCTCACAGCCGGCGTACAGTCAGAACTCGTCAACGGAACACCATTCACAATTGAAGCTTACAAGAGTGACGGGCTTGAACCGTTCGACTTTGTAAACTCAGGCGTGAAAGACATGTTCGGCCAGTACAAGATTGACAACCCGAAGTACATCTGGAACAACATGTTCAAAGACCCACACCCAGACGACACCTACTACTACGGCAGGGACGCAGTCCTTCCAAGGTACTACTGGCTCAGAACTGACCTTCACAACAACGACGGCACAAACAAGAACAATAACTACTTCTTCTCCGCAGGCACAAACCCGTTCGACCCGATCATCTTCTCGATGAAGCCGGAAGAAGGCAAGTACTCGTTCGAAAGATTCGTTGCAAACGACGAAGGCACATTCCCTGTCTACGTCTGGTCACCAGACAGAAAGCACAAAGCAAAGCTCGATGTCAAGGTAAGACCGCCAAAGGTTGAATATCAGATCACAAACGCTGATGATCCAGACCAGAAGGTCTTCACAGTACCAGCTGCACAGGGCGACACAGACTTCCTCATGACAGCTGCCGACAACAGACTCTACAAGATCAAAGTTATCTGCCGCACACAGGATGGTGGAGAACTTCTCAAGGGCGCAGCAAAGGGCGTAAGCGTTTGCCACGGCACCGACAGAGACGTTGCAAGGTTTACACCTGCCGTTGACAGACCAATGACATTCCCGGGAAGCTCTGCAGGTCTTTGGAGCATCGGTTCAAGACCAGACCTTGTTGGCGCAGACTTTGACCCAGGCGGAATTCCGCAGTTCGCGACTGCCCGTGTGTTCCCAAGAATTGCCGTTGACTACAACAACAATGGCAAGATTGAACAGAGCAACAACGAAATTATACAGATGAAGTACTTCAGATACGCCTTCCGCCAGGTCTACATCTACAGCTACTACGGCTACTACTACTTCTACTACTATCCGGCAGCAGAAACGATGTACCCAATCTGGAGATCAAAGCCGGTAATGTATTACAGAACAGAGAACTACGGCTACACCGATCCAAAAACTGGTCAGTTCATCTACCCGATGTACCTGTTTGCCGATATTTACTACGATCCAGATACCAGTACCGGATGGGGACCAGGTGCCATCTACAACAGCAGCCACAAGGCAGGATACTGCTTTGCCGACCTTACACCTGACAGGGTGCTCAACTTTGCAGACGCTCTGTCACTTGACAACAACGGTTCAACAGAATTCTGGATCTTCGCTGAAGACGTCTGCGCGCTTGGCGGTCTCGTTGGCGACAACATCTGGAGCAACAACATGGCATTCGCTGACGTGTATGGCGGTATCAACGCTTACCTCAGAGGCTACATGCTCTCAAGCGGCTACTACTGGTATGGCTACACCACCTCAATGCTCGGTGAAGAATGGGCACCAAACTACATCACCAGAAGATACGGTATGAGACTCACCTCGACACCGGATCCAAACACCTACATTCCAGCAAGTGATGACTCGTTCTACCTTGACTGGGATGCCTTCCCGGCAAAGGAAAACTACGCACAGCTGAGAGCACCAAGAGTTGAAGCACTCTCGGCAGAAACACGCGAAGCCTTGAGGAAAGACCTTCTCTGGACTGAATCGTTCGACATCATCTACAGCAAGACCAACCACGTTCTCATGGTCTTCAAACCGGCAGACTCACGCGATATCCCGATCAACACAGGCGCCAGAGTCGAAATGTTTGGTAACATTGCTGTTCAGGGTGGTGGCGCTCACGAAGGTGTCATGTACGGAAGAACTGAAAGATCAGAACTTGACGCTTCCGCAGCCGACACAATTCTCTCAATGACACCAACAGGCGTCGGAGTATCAGTACTGGCCTTCGGTTACCACCAGAAGAACACAAGATTCCAGTTCCCGTACGAGTACAGAATTACAACCGACTATCTGAACCATGCAATCTTCCCGCCGTTCGACTCAGTTCTTGGTCTCGAAGTCCTTGTTGACTCAGACGATGCACTCCGTGCCCAGGTCACTGGAACAATCAACGTAACAGTAAGAGTCCTTGGCCAGAAAGCACCGGCCGGCAACGCAGAGATCTCAATCGATGGCGCTGGAGTTGCTCTTCCGGCAAAGAAGTGCAACGACAAGGGTCAGGCGACCGTCTCAATCACACCGACGGAAACCGGTATCATCAAAGTCAAGGCATCACTTGCCGGATACGCTGATGGCATTGGAACAATCGTCGTTGGTGCCGATGTCAAGCCGCCAACACTCATCATCACAAAACCGAGCGACATGGAAGTCTTCAACTCAGGTACAGTTATGCTTGAGGGTGAGACAACTCCTGGCGCAACAGTGACAGTCAATGGCACAAAGGCCGGCGTTGGTGCTGATGGAAAGTTCAAAGCCAACATCAACCTCGCAAATGAAGGTCAGAATACAATTGTGGTCAAAGCAACATCGGTAACCGGTGCAGTAACTGTCTCTTACCTGACAGTCATCAAAGACACCAAGGCACCGGAAATCATCGTTGACATGCCAAAGGGCAGAATCGTCAATGCAACCACCTACACACTCACAGGTCGCGTTGAACCAGGTTCAACCGTCATGGTAAACGGTCAGCCGGCAACAGTGGTCTTCGACATCTGGACAGCAACAGTAACCCTTACGCAGGGCGACAATGTGATCAAAGTCACAGCAACAGACGCCGCAGGCAACCAGAGCAACCAGCAGGTAACGCTTGTTAACTACCAGGCAACAACCGTTGAATTCGTCATCGGTAATTCACAGTTCTACGTCAACGATGTTGCAAGAACAGCAACACCAGCTCCAACACTTGCAGCCGGCACATTCACAGTCATGGCCAACGAGGACATCCTTACAGCACTCGGATTCTCGGTAACACCGACCTCAGGCAACATGTACACAATCACCTACGGCGCAAAGATCATCAACGTTGGCGTCGGAACAAAGAATGCATCTGACGGAACGAACACAATCGTTCTTCCGGAAGCACCGGCACTCAGCGGCGGAAAGCTCATCGTCCCGATCAAGGCAATCGTCATGACACTTGGCGATACCGACAAGTTCGACATCACATGGAACGATGCTGCAAGACGTATGACAATCACCCTGTACAAGTAATCAGTTAACCAGCACAATGAAAAACCCCGGAACGCTTGTTTCGGGGTTTTTTCTTTTTACAAGAACTCATTTACACACGAGGGCTGTGATGTTAAAATGTGGAACCGGAATATGTTGAACCATAAAACAAACTCGGATGTATTAGGGAAGAACAGCAGGAAGCCAGATGGACCGAAATGAAGAAAAAAAGCTTATAATTTCGGCTCAGAAGGGCTCTCCCGAAGCATTCGAGAAACTTTACAACGAGTTCAGGATGGAGCTTTACAAGTCGGCGCTAATGCACATGCGTTCGCCAACTGACGCCGAGGACGCAGTCTCGGAAGCGTTCATAAAGGCGTTCAAATCCATCGGTCGGTTCGACACAAGGTATCCGATGAGGCCCTGGCTTCACCAGATCCTTGTCAACGAATGCAACAACATCTACAAACGCCGTAAATCCGGCGACGTGAAGATGGATGACTTCTCGACCGACTGGCGGGAAAACGTTGTCGACCATGACACCGACACCCAGGAAGAGGTTCTTGGAGCCATCGAGGATGAAGAGATCAAGCAGCTCATGTCAGGGCTGTCCGATGAACATCGGAGCGTCCTCATTCTCCACTACTTCAACAACCTTGATCTTGTGTCGATGGCAGAGTCACTCGGAGTTCCGGTGGGAACAGTCAAATCAAGGCTCTTCCACGCAAGAAAGCAGCTATCCAAACTCGTTGGACAGGAAATGGCAAAATGAGGCACTTAAAGGACGAAGAAATTTTCAATTACAGAACCGGATCACAGGGCGGAATCAAAAAACTGATCGTGGAGGCACACCTCAAGGGTTGCCCTTCATGCAGGGAGAAGATTGAAGCCGAAGAAAGGCTGGCAAAGGCTTTCCAAGCCAGAGTAAACGCCAATCTTTCAAGGTTTGAACCGTCGCAGATGATGGATGCAAGGGTGAGAAGGGCAATCGATACAATCGCCCCGACCATGCCAGGTCCGTTGGTTTGGATGCTCAGACGTGTGATGACAACCGGCCTCGTTGTCGCTCTCGTTGCAAGCGTCTACAGTGTCTTCTTTTATGCCCCGCTTTTTGGCTCAGCAAAGGAAACACCGGCTCAGGCTGTCGTTTCAGGCATGATGACCCCGGTCATTTCAAAAGCAAAAACATTAATCCCGCAGTCGCTTTACAGCAACTCACAAACGATAGACAAATTCATTTTCCTCAACATCTGGTGCAACAGCTACAACATCTGCGAGGCAGACCGCCTCAGGCTCATCCATCTTGAAGGCCACAACTATCCAGATGTTTTCATCGCCTCGCTCCTCGGCCAGCTCTACAGCAAGCCTGTGGATCAGATTCTGCCGATGATTGAAAAAGGTTTGACACCAGGCCAGATTGTTTCAGAACTGAACGTTCCGTTCACAAGCCAGGTCACGCTCGTTGGTCAGGCAAGCAACATGGTTGAACAGACAAAAACCGACATTGAATCAAAGAAGTCGGTTGAAGTGTCGATAAAGAAGGTTAACGGACAGATCATCTCGCCGGTCAAACTCAGCGAAGAAGCAACAAAAGAGTTGCTGGCAAAAAAAGACGGCGTTTACGACACTGACATAACCCGCGACAACAAGGTTGAAAAGGTCACGCCTGTTCCGTCCGGTTACGGATTCTACAGCGGATCAGTGGTAAGCGTCGATACCGATCGTGACATCTTCAAAGTGAAGACTGACAAGGGCGAGATAACCGTAAAAATCGGTAGCGAAACCTCACTTGTCAGGTATGGCGACTCAATCCTTTCGAGCCAGCTTTACAAGGGTCAGAACGTCCAGATCAGTGCAACGAAGGTTGGAGACGCATTTGTCGCCACCCTAGTCGATGTAACCGAACCAGATTCAACCATTGAAACCTCTGGCGAAATTGCAGCATACGAAAACAACTCGTTGGCAATCAGGGGTTTTGGCGCTGAACTGATAATCACTCCATCGTCTGTGGTCAGGGGAACAATCGAGCATGGCTCGCTTGCCAGGATCACGGCCGTTGGAAACGACATCCTGGGTTACAGGGTGAAAACCATCACCATCACAAAGCCTTATGTCAAACCGGTCAAGGAAAAGCTCGAAACGGTTGAAGGAATCGTCGTTGCAATCGAAACAGACGACGGCGGAAGAAGATTCATTCTCCTCTCCGACGGAACCATGATTGGCTACTCAAGAGACACAAAGTTCCAGGGCGAACCGCTGTCAATCGGCATGAAGGTTTCAAGCCTCGGTGTAATGAGCGGCGAACATAACCAGGATGCAAGGGTAATGAACGTCACCGAGACTGCACAGGCCGAAGGCTTCGAGGTTTCCGGCGAATTTGACAGCATGATCTGCCTGAACAACTGCAGCTGGGTTGAGGCCAAGGGTGTTTCACAGGTAATGCTCAAGGGTTCTGGAATCCAGTACATCATCTATCCAAAGACAGTCAACCATCTGAAGCTCAACATGGCCAAGAAAGGCCAGACAGTGATCTTTGAGGGCAGAGTCATCGAAGGGCTCAAGCTTGTCGACAGAATCGACGTTGTTGAACCGCAAACCCAGTTCATCCACAAGGGTCAGGTTGTCACCGTCAAAAACGGCCTCATAACACTCGACGACCAAACAGAAATAAAGATCAAATCATACACAAAGAACGGCAAGGACGCTGTCGTTGGCTCAACCGTGAGCATCTCATGCTACAAAAGCGACAATGGTCTAATAGCCCTCGAAGTCAACGCGCAGCTTGAAAAGGCAGCTGTGGCAACCGGATGGACAAAGATTGCAAGCTTTGATGGCACGATTCTCTCGCTTGAAGATGGCACAAAGGTTGAAATCACCGACACAACAGAGATTGTCACCGGACTCCTTTCTGAAAAG
>CAYYJO010000035.1:0-954 GCA_964472265.1 uncultured Caldisericales bacterium
TTTCCTTCCTGATCTGTACATTCATTGCAATATATTTCACTTGATGTTCTTCCGCACGACTGGCACTTCATGTTTCCTCCCTATTTGATCTTTGCAAAGCAGATGTTTTGGAACTGGTGGTCAGAGAATCGGAATGCTTCCCAAACAAAATAATCCCCGACTTTTATAATGCTTGAACCGGTAGTGTTGTCGTCCAGGACTCTTTCCTCGCCTGTTGCAAGGTTCTTGGCAACCAACATCGACTTGTCGGTTGATTTTTGTCCACAAACAAGCCAATAGTCGATGACCGTGTAAAACAACATGTCAAACGGCTTTCCGTTCGCTTTGAATTCTTTATAGGTTTTGCCAATATCGGCAACTGATGTGTATCCTACGGCCTGGAACAGATTTCCATCCACTATGTTTGCTGTTGGCCAAATGATGTATGTTTCTTCAGGAGTTTTCCCGCCGATGATCTGAAGGTTTTCGAAAAGCGAGACATGCTCATATTCGTAGATGTTGTTTTGTTCCGGTTTGATTTCAAACTGTTGGCCAGTCATTATGTCAAGAACGTGGATCGATCTTTTGGAATGGAAAGGTTTTTCGGCATAGTATTCATCATCATTGACAAATCGTTCCCAGACGTAATACCTTTCCGAACAGTTGTCATAAATCAACCCATCCCCTGTGCTAATCATTTTCTTCAGGGGAATTATGTATACAAAGGACTCTTTTACCTCGTCGCCAACAATTATCCTAAAAGTCACGATATTGTTGTTATCGCTGATCATGCTGGATGAAAAATCTATTTCTCCTTTACCTTTCCATATTGTGTTGGTTTCACCGGTCTTTGTGTCTGTAACCATTAACTCATCGCCATTTATGCCAAGTTTTGTTATGTATCGTTTACTATTGTTATCCCCAAATTCTACAGGTTGTTCGACTTGTACAATTTTTTTGTTGATATGGTCATAT
>CAYYJO010000035.1:964-22405 GCA_964472265.1 uncultured Caldisericales bacterium
GTCATATTTATTAACTTTTGTGCAGTCCGAAGAAGGCCAGAAAAGGTCTTGTTCATACTTTGAGAGGAAGTTGAGCGTTTCAAAATTTCCAGGATCAAGCAGAACGCCTTTTTCCGAATCCAGATCAAACGCCCAGTACTCGAATTCCTTCAATGATTTGTTCCAGCTCTGGAAGATCAGGCAAGAGGTTAAATTGTCCGGCCTAAAATTGAACTCCAGGTTCTGATCGCCTTTTGCATTAAGTTCTCGAATTTCGAAACCATCATTATTTTTTACTGTGATGTTGGAAAAAGGAGGTTTCCCTTCATTATCATATTGTTTGCGGTCAACAAGCTCTTGGGGTGGTATTGGCGAAAAGCAGACATTGATATACTGATCATCCTCTTTGCCATCCCACTTGGTCCAGGCAAGATAGTCACCAAACATGAACACCTCACCCCTGTTGTCAGTCTCAAGAATAGAATCCTTGTTTGAAACCGTGTCATAAACATGAATTTTATTGTCTTTATATGGAGCCTTGGAATTGAGGTCACAGCTTCCGATTGGTGTGGGGTCAAACTTTGTTTCTTCATTGAAATCCCAAATTATGGAGTTTTTATTCACTTTCAGAAGCGGAGTCCATTGTTTGCTGGAAGGACGCTCTTTTTCTTCGAAATAAGCTGATTTTGGCTTCGCCTCCCATGGTCTAAAATATCCAAACTTGATCTTGTTGTTTGAGTAGGCAGCGAAGGCAACAATTGTTTCGGATTCCTTAACGTTTTGGTTTATTGAAAGGTTGTCCATGAATTCATCAAACACTTTTTTGAATGTCTTGTTTTTAATATCGTAAACAAAAGTGCCAGTTTTACCGGCGATGGCATAATTGAGGCTCGATATGCAGACATAATTGTCATTGGCAACAATTGTTGATTGCACATTATTTTGAAGGTATGTGCTTGCATCAAATCGAGTTACTTTTGCTGTTTCAAGGTCGTGGATGATTATTTTGTTACCAGATGAACAAACATAGTAACGTTTGCCAAGATTCACCAGCCCATCACCATCTCTTGTCGGTGATTTCACATTGTTTTTTGTATTCCAGATGTATTTTTCGTATTCCGTATCCAGCTTTGACGAATCCCAGACAATCAGATTGTCTCCCTGACAATAAACACTAATGTCTTTCCTCAACTCGCCTCTGCTTGGATCATAAAGCCAGGAGGATGGAGCATCATGAGCTTCAAAATCCATATCGAAAGAAACCACTGATCCTGAAGGGGTAGTTTGATTATTGTAGTTTTTGTCCAGCTGAAGATAATCATTTCTCCCATCCAGCAGAAATTTTGTGTCCATCGAGTTTGGATCGAATAGGAAACCAATCCTGTTGACAACATCGAAATTGTAAATTACGGTCTTTGGCGAATTGGCTGACCCCACGAGGCTGTCAAAAGTTAGAATATGATTGTTGAAGTTGATAATATTCTGATCGCCGGGCGCTTTGAATTCATAAACAACCATGTCATCACCAACCGTTCTCTCCTGAATCTGCTCAAGGGGTGAGATTGGTGATTTTGCGAAGTTGTTTGAGGTTACTTCATCTGCCTTTGTCCTGGTTCCGAACCACCAGGCAATGCCTGCACCGACAATCGTGAAAACCACGGCTGTTACAATAAGAAATGTTTTCATTCTCATGTCTTTTCCCTTCTCAATCCTCTCCATTTTTGCTTCCCAGGCTGGCTGACGTGACAGGATTTCGATGGCTACTGACTTTGCCACCTGTCTGTCAAACCCCTGTGTTTCGACATAGTAGCCTGTAAGGTTTTCTACAATTTCATCAAATCTTTTTAACTCTCCGGCGTCATTGACGCAATCTCTGCAAAATATTGATTCAGACTGTCTTCCACACGACTGGCACTTCATCATTCACCCCTCTTTGAAAGCATTGTCATAAAAAACTCAAGAATTTCGTCGCCTTTTAGCTCGATCACCGACCCACCGGGCGCGAACATGTCACGATTTGCCAAGTAGTATCCAAGCGTTGCCGTCCAGGTGTTGAACAGCATGTGAACTGGCACCGGAATAATCTTGCCTTTTCCAAGATCATTCTTGTATGCAACCGAGATTTGCTGTGAAACTGCCGACTGGATGGCAATGGTTGCCTGCCTGGCAAAATCCGGCAAGGAAAACGATTTTGCAACCGTCTGGGAATACAAATCCTCAAACTCAGAGATTACCTTCAGATGCACCGAAAGAATCGACTTGATGCCGGCTCCAGCTGTTGAAAGCTCGTTTAATCGGTTAACAACGCGCTGGCCAAACTCTTCGATTGCTTTCGAAAAAAGTTCGTCCTTGGTAGAAAAATGGGCAAAGATGTTGCCGTGAGATACATCCGCCCTCTTGGCAATGCTCGCAATGCCTGTCTGCTCATATCCCCCAAGTCCAAACTCGATGATGGCAGCATCGAGAATAAGTCGTCTGGTCTTTGCTTTCTGATCTTTTCTGGAAACGTAGCCTACTCCCACAATCTCTCCTGTCATATTGACTCCTATGTCATTGACTTTGAGTTCATTGACTCAAAAGTCAATATAATCATTTTAAATTAATTGTCAACATGTTTAGTTGTTACAAAACTTATAATTGAAATCAGATGAATATCGCAGGCAGATATGAAATAATTGACCAAATCCGCGAAGGCGGAATGGGCGAAGTCTTTCTAGGAATTGACACCTTCACAGGTATGGTCGTAGCAATAAAGATTTCCAAGGCCGATGATCCAAGAAACATCGAACGTTTCAAGCGTGAATCCGAAATTCTCAAGCAGCTTGAGCATAAAAATATCGTAAAATTCCTTGATGCAGGCCAGTGGAACGACACCCAGTACATCGTTATGGACTACATCGCAGGGAAACAGATTGGTTCTGATCAAATCGAGGCAAAGGCGCTCATCAGGCAAATCATTGAGGTGGCAGACTCGCTCTCGTATCTGCACAGCATGGGCGTTGTCCACCGAGACGTGAAGCCGTCAAACATCCTTGTTTCAAACGGTCACGCAACGCTCGTAGACTTTGGCATAGCAAAGGTTGCCAACAAGGAAACCATCTCAAAATCAGGAACAATCCTTGGCACACTTCAATACATGGCGCCTGAACAGGTTTTTGGTCAGGAAGTTGACGAAAGAGCCGACATATATTCACTTGGCGTGGTTATATACGAACTGTTTTCGGGCAGACCGCCGTTTGTTTCGCAAAATCCGGTTGAGCTGATTTTCAAAATCTTAAGTGAACGACCAGTCGATCCGGTAAAAATCAACCCAAATATCCCGGACGAGTTGAGAAACATAATCCTGAAGGCGCTGGACAAGGATCCGGTCAACCGTTTCCAGTCAATGCGCAGTTTGATAACCGAACTTGAATCCTTCATGAACGGCTCGCTCGACAAACAGTCGAGATTCCTCAATATCTCGCCTCTGTACGCTCCTTTTGTCGGAAGGTTCAAAGAAATAGTCCAATTTGACATAATGCTCGACAATCTTGCCTCGACCGGCAAGCAGATCATGATCGTTACTGGTAAGCAGGGGGTAGGTAAATCCAGACTTCTTGAGGAGTTCAGATCAATCGCCCTCTCCAAAACCATCAGATTCCTCACTTGCGATCCAGGGGCAGTCACACCTGGAAAACCGGCAATTGCCTCGGTTCTTGACCAGCTTGCTGGATACAATATAGCGATAGAAAGGGTTCTTGCCAACAACTACGCCTACCACATTCGCGAACTATCCAAGGATTTCGCCAATAAAAATCTTTTGCCAACCAACAGGCGGCCGCTTGATTACATTGCAAGTCTCCCCGATGTCGTCGCTCAACTGATCGTCAGGGCTTTCAAAGGCGTCCCATTTATAATCGGATTTGAAGACAGGCTCGATGAGTTTTCGGTAAAAGTTCTAACCATCATCTCCAGAATGAAAACCCAACACCTTGGAATCGTGGCCATAGCTGACAGCGAGAAACCCTACGCATTCAACGCACAGTACAAGGTTGAACTTGGCCCGTTGTCAAGAGACGATCTTGAAAACCTGTCAATGTCAGTGCTAGGCAGCAAAATGTCCAAGGACGACCTCGACATTTTTCAGCAAAAAACAAACGGCCACCCGCTCTATGCACTCAGCATTCTCAGACAGATGCTGTCACAAAGCACAACTGTTACGCTTGCAGCTCTACCGCTGGATATTGCAAGACTCTATGAAAAGAAGGTTTCAAGGCTATCCCAGGAAGCAAAGAATTGTCTGTTGAAGATGGCGCTCCTGGCAAAACCGCTCCCGGTGGATCAGCTAAGATTCTTTTTCGACTTCACTGAGTTCGAGATGTTCAAGGTTACGAGCGAGCTTTTCAAGGCCGATCTTATAACTGAAAAACTGTTTGGCAGAGAACTTTGTCTGGACGTTGTTTCTGGCATCCTTTCGGACATTATCGCCACTTCAATTGCAGCCCAGGAGAAATCAAGACTTCACAGCGAACTTGCCAACTCCATCCTTCACTCGATAAAAAACGACTCTGACCCGCTACTGGCCGAGGCAGGCAAACATTTCATGCTTGCCGGGGAAATCTCGGAAGGTTCAAAAATGGTCATCTCTTCATGCGCCATTCTGGTTTCAAAAAAGCTGTTTGAGGCAGCATCCAAATATCTTGAATACGTCTTCCCTGTGGCAAAAGACCTTGCGCCCGAGCTTTCAGCGTTGTTCTGGCTAAATCATCTCAGGTCGTTGTTCGGAATCGGCAAGGTAAAAGAGGCTTATGCATTGATTGAAGAGGTTGAACCTCTGCTCGATCATCCAGCGATTCCGGGGAATCTGAGGGCTGAAATCTATAAGGAATTTGCAAACATAAGCGTTTCAGAGCTCCAGTTTGAAAAAGTCAGGGATATGTGCCTAAAGGCTTTGATCTTCACAGACTCCTCAACTTCAAACGCCCTTATGTCCGACATTTTCCACCTTCTCTCGGCAGCCGAATGGAACCTTGGCGATTTCAACATGTCGCTTGAGTACTCCGAAAAAGAGAAGGATTTTGCACAGAGAAGCGGCAACAAAAACAAGCTGGTCAACGCGCTGGTCATGAACGGGAACGCCTTCATCGGGCTTGAAAAATTTGACCAGGCAAAGGAGTCTTTCCAGAAAGCCTTCACCCTCGCTGCCGAAATCGAGTTTGTACCAGGCCAGCTCAATGCCATGAATTGCCTCATCGAGTTTGATTTCAAAGCAGAACGGTTCGACGAGGTGATCAGGAAGCTCAGGGATGTGATGGCAAAGGCCCGTTCAGTCCACGATTACAGCAACTACTTCTCGGCAACCATGAACCTGGTCATGGTGCTCACTTCGATTGGCAAAATCAGAGATGCCCACGAAGTTTGCGAAGAGATACTGAGTTTCTACGATGAATCCGGCTGCAACCTTCAGACGGTCAGGATTTATGACTACATGGTCAGGTTCTCGCTGTTCAGGCAGGACGTGGCAGACCTTGAGAAATTTACAAAACTGATGTTTGAACACGCCAAAAAATCCGGGTTGCTGGAGTTTGAAATCTCGTCCCTTCTTGCGATTGCAAGGCTTCACATGCTTAAAAATGATCCAGACAAGGCGCTGATGCTCCTTGAAAAAATGATTAATGGCAAAAAATACCCACAGTCCCCATCAATTGTCGAGACTTACAGCGCCTTGTGCACCGTGTCTGCACTGTGCGAGGATTATGACCGTGTAGTGTTCTGGTTCAAGGAGCTTAACCGGTTCCTCAAAGACCAGAAAGAGTCAGACCTATACATTGACACCTGCCTTTACCCAAAGGTACAGGCTTTTGTTTTGTCAATGCTGCTTTCCAGAAACCTAGACCCAAACTTCTACAAAGAGAGTTTCAACCTCCCGATTAAAGATGGGAAACTTGATTATCAAAGGATTCTTTACACATCGAAGCAAGCTTGCGCTGTAGAATCAAGGGGAATGTCAATCATCGACTGCTACAAACCAGAGTCGGTTCTTGGCTACATCATGCTTCTCAACGTCATCCACCAGAAAAAGCTCTACATCGACAAGCACCTTATCCGAGACGGGCTGAAGATCGTTGAGGACACGGTTTACGAGATGTTCACGCACGATTTCAAGTACTTCAAGGAAGAGCTTCTGGCTGCAAAATTCAAGCTTGTAACCATGCTTCAAAGTTAGAAGTTGAAACCGAGAAGGTTCCAAAACACAAGGAACCAGATAAAAACAAGCTGGACAATTGCAAAAACGGTTAGCATAAGCTTCGATGTGGTTTGCCAGCCCTTTAAAAACCAGGCTCTGACTGCACCCCAAATGATAATGGGAGTCAGGATTGTTGAAATGACTGGCAATGAAAACAGCAGGTAAAACGGAATGCCAGGCCTGAATCCGAGGTAATAGATATCCATTCCAGCGATCACAGCAATGCCGGCAACCACAAAACCGATGTTGAGGATTGAAATGCAAGCGGTTGACAGCCTGACAACAACATCAGCCTTTGACTGCCTTTCCTTCTTCATCATTTTCAAGGCAAGGCCAAACAGCCAGTTCAAAACGATCATGAGGTTGATTGCCATGACAGTCGCAATGAAAACAATGACAAACTTTGAACTCATGTACCACGGCGCCTTTATGTGCGCATCCTGACCAGTTTGGAGGTATTTGATTCTGCCTGATTCACCTTTTACAAATTTGACACGCCACCAGTCACTGTTGAAGTTGAGGTCATCCTCTTTCTCGACCTGAGTCTGGTTGATCATGAGCCTGTCTTGGGTCGCCGTTACTTTGAGGTTGAACGCCACGGCGTTTGCGATCTTTGCAAAGCTGTTCCTGTTCCAGCCAAACATATTGATCCATGAGCCTGTGTAATCATCTGGGTTTGTTATCTTCAGGGGTTCTTTTTTTGTTTCTGGCTTGGCTGGTTCGTCTGAAACCTGAGATGGGTAGAAGGTTCGAAGTACAGAATAACCGAGGCGTTGACCCAGCGCCTGATCAGCAGTTGCCGCAAACACTGCAACCTTGCCTGGAATGATGATCAAACCGGAGCTGAAACCCAGCATCATCCCAAGCTGGGCAAAAGATTTGCTGCCATCAAAATCATTGATCCAAAAAACTGGAGTTCTGACAAGATCAAGCGGTTTCATGTCAAACTTTGGTTCAAACATTTCTTTCATCAATCTTTCCGAGAATATCTGACGATTGTTATATTTGCCGCCATTCAGGAGACATTTGAGGAAATGTCCCATATCCTCAGACGTTGTGATCAAACCACCGGATGGGATGCCACAAACTTTGTAGTTTTCAACAATCTTACCGTGTGAGTCTTTGCCCTCAATAAACGTTTCAGGTTCAGTAAATGTTGTGTTCTTCATATCCAGAGGTTTAAAAATGTTTTCCTGGCAATATCTTTCAAAATCCAACCCTGATGCCTGCTCGACAACAAGTCCGGCAATATCAAAGGCAATGTTGGTGTAGTCAATAACCGTATGTGGTTCTATCGCCTGAACTGACGGTTTTCTGTGAACAAAATCTTTGAGTGATGGTTTCTGCTCGTTCATTTTGTAGAAAAAACCTACATTGTTATTGTCAAAACCGGCAGTGTGCAATATCAAATCAAGAACAGTCGGCGTTTTGTCAAACAGCTTCCGGTAGTTTATATATTTTGACACGTCATCTCCGAGATTTATCCTGCCTTCATCCGCAAGCTTCATGACGGCTATCGAAGTGAATATTTTTGTGACTGAGGCAACCCGAATTTGAGTGTTCTTCGTATCTGGTTCAGTAAGCCCAAACGTGCTGAATTTACCGTCATTTGTACAGACTGTCACCACGCCTCTGCTTTTGGTTTGTTCACCGACAAACAGCGAGTATTTTGCGATGTTTGAATCGAGAGGTTCTGTGCTGCCCTTCCATCCACCAAATTCAAAATTATAACCAATTGGAACATATTTTGAGACAGGATCACCGGCCAATAAACCAGAGCAAAGATAGGCCAAAACAGCAATCAGAAGCGGAACTACGATAAACTTGAGCAGCCTGTGTTCAGGATCCAACGTTTCCTCCTGTACCAATTCTAAAGGATTTCTGATAAAATGTGAACATGGATTTTTACAAAACCTCAAAACCTGGAACGCGCTGGTGGTGGTTTGCCGGCGAAATAAACGAAAAAGACATCGCCTTTCAACTCGACTGGCTCAATGAAAACGGATTCGGCGGCGTTGAAATAGCCTGGGTTTATCCCCTTCCAGATGCAAAACCTGCTCCAAAATGGATATCACCTGAATGGTCGGGGAAAGTGGTATTTGCCAAGGAATATTGCTCCAAACTAGGTTTATTTTGTGATTTCACCTTTGGATCACTCTGGCCGTTTGGCGGGTCAATTGTCGATGAATCGATGGCCTCAAGGGATTTTGACGGTCTGTCGAAACAGAGACTCAGAAAATCGTGGGAAGGTGGCGAACACTACATCTTAAACCATCTTTCCCAAAAATCTCTTGAAAAATACTCGGATGTCTTGGGGAAAGCCTTGCCAACGACCGGCGAGAAATCAGCCTATTTCTGTGATTCATGGGAAGTTGCTCCTGAAAGGCTTTGGAATGATGGACTCGACGATGAGTTCGAACGTGAGTTCGGCTACTCGATCGAACCAGCCAAGGCTGATCTGGACTCATCTCCTGAGATAAGGTACGACTATAGGAAGTTCATCGCAAAGGTTGTAAATCGTGAATTTTACAAGCCTTTCACGGATGTTTCAAACAGAATGAACGGATTCTCAAGGGTTCAGGCTCATGGATCGCCAACAAATCTCGTTGATGCATACGCCTGTGCCGATGTGCCCGAATCCGAGGCAGTTCTTTTCGACCCGCACTTCTCCCAGTTTGCAGCCTCGGCTGCAGCTTTGTCGGGCAAAAACATAGTCTCAAGCGAAACTTTCACCTGTCTTTACGGTTGGAAGGGTCATCCGGGGCCTGGTCAGCACCAGTGTGAAGAAAACGTCGAAGATTTGAAGATGCTTGCCGATGCACTGTTTGCAAACGGCGTGAACATGATCTTCTGGCATGGTTTCCCGTATAACCCAGAAGGCGGTCACAACACCTTCTATGCCAGTGTGCATGTCGGCCGGGAAGGATCGCTTTCAAAACAGCTCAAACCTTTCAATGCTTACATGGAGAAGGTTTCGGCGTTGATGAGGGCTGGAAAGTCGTGGTTTGGTTGCGCCTGCTACCTCCCGATGGAGGACAACTGGATGGCGGGAGAAGTTCCTCAGGAGCTGAGAAGGCCATCAGCGCAGTATTTCTGGGAGCTTCACTACCAGAGATTTCCGGAAGAACTTTTGCCCCACAGACCGTGTTGGATAACTGGAGAGTTTTTGAAGAAGGCTCACGTTGATAATGGCTGGCTTGTATCAGGTGGCATAAGGGTTCCTTTCCTCTATGTCGACTGTGCCTATCTGGATTTTGACTCACTCAAGGAAATTTCAAGGCTTGCCGATGACGGTCTGAATGTTGTTCTTGCAAGGGAACCGGAAGAGCCTGGGTTCATCCAGCATGGTAGCTACGAAAAGACGCTTGACGAACTCTACAAAAAACCCAATGTCTCAGAGCAGATCAATCATCCGAAAGTACTGGAAAGTTCGACCAGACTTGAATACTGGATACGGGAAGATAATGGAAAATTCACAATCTTCATCGCTCACCCGGCATCGGGTTCAATAAAATATCCGATGGACTATAATCAGTCTGACATGGCAAAACCGGCAACCGTTCCGATAAATATAAATCTGAACGGAAAAACCTTTGAGCAGAGACTGAACTTCTGCCAGAACAGGCCAATAATCCTGACTGTTTCTGACAGGATTGAAATTTTGGAGGGAATATGAAAAGATTTGTTTTTGCGCTCATTGTTGCGACATTGTTATTTTCGGGGTGTGGAATGGAAAAAAAGACTGATGAAGTGAAGCCTGTTGAATCGCAGGAATCGATCGACACAACAAACGCCCAGAACGATTTCACCTTCAACCTCCTCTCAAGGCTTTACGGCGATGATTACTATCAAAACGTGGCCATTTCAGGAGTTTCGGCTCACATAGCCCTGTGCTTGACGGCCAATGGAGCGGTCGGTTCAGTAAAAGACGAGATTCAGTCAGCCCTCGGTCTTGAAGGCATCGACATGAAGGCTGTCAACGAGCACAACAAGAAATTCATCGACAAAAAATACGCTGATGACATCGATCTTGTGGTTTCAAACTCGCTGTGGGTGAACAAGGACACAAAAATGGTCGATGATTTCCTCAAGATGGCAGCAGACTACTACAAAGCATCGGTTGAAAAAACCGATTTCTCCGACGAGAAGGCTGCAAACGCAGTGAATGAATGGATTTCCAAGAGCACGAACGGCAAGATTTCCAAGATGGTGACGCCGGAAGAGCTCAGTGATGCAATGCTTCTCCTCCTCAACGCACTCTACCTCAAGGCTCCTTGGACAAACCAGTTTGACAAGCTGGCCACAACCGATCAGGACTTCACTCTTCTCAACGGCAGCAAGAAAAAGGTCAAGATGATGAGTCGCGAAGGTTTCTACAAGTACCACAAGGGCGAAGGCTTCCAGATCGTGCGCATGCCATATGGCAAAAACGAGGAACTGGCCATGTACGTTGTCCTGCCGGAGTCTGACGACGGGCTTGTCACTCTTGCCAACTTCTTCACCCAGAAAGAGCTGGACGTGGAGATCGCAAAGATGAAGGATTTGCTCCTCGATCTCAATATCCCGAAGTTCAAGTTCGAGTATGAGACAAACCTGATTCCAACACTCAAAAAGCTTGGCATGAACGCCTGCTTTGACCCAACAACCTCCAGCTTCTCAGACATGATCCAGCCACCACCTGAAGCGTACATTTCCCTGATCAAGCACAAGGTTTTCATGGACGTCCATGAAGCAGGCACAGAAGCAGCGGCTGCAACATCAGTTGAGTTCATAGCTGGTGCAGCTCCTGGCGAAGAATCAGGCCCACCCAAGTTCCTTGTTGACCACCCATTCATGTTCATCATAAGGGACGAGGTTTCGGGTGAAATCATGTTTGCATCCTGTGTTTCAGTGCCATAAGTAATTCGCTTGGATAAATCGATGTCAAGACTGATTTTGATTTGTTCTGTATTGGTATTGCTTTGTGGTTGCGGTGTGCCAGAGAAGACGGGTACCACAAACGCTTCAGCCAGAAATGAGCCGGCTGGTCAGCTTGAAACATTGATCGGTACAGAATTAGTTGCAACAATAAAAAATGCCGAAAGCCTGGCATTTCATGACAATAACTTGCTCATTTTCAACAAACCTGCAAAGCAGACCGGTTTCATGGCAACCGATTGGATGGGCAGAAAACTTTGGAACATAGACATCTCAGGCGCAAGTTTCGAGCAGTTTTCAAACGAATTGTTCATGCTTAAATTTGAGAATGACGGCAAATCCTATGTTTCGTTCCATAAGATTTCGGACGGCATGGTAGTCTTCAGGCTTGTCAACGACTTTCCAGATCAATCGATCACCGATAAAGGAATTTCCAAAATCATAACCGAACAAGGCGATGAGTATCACTGGGGAAACAATCTGGATGATTGCCTGTTTGTAACAAACGGCAGTGCGAGTGTGATACATAAAAAATCGAAGCCAGTCCTTGCCGGCTCCAACATCAATGGCGATCCGTACGCAATGCTTCAGGCAATGATTGACGGAAAAGTTTCCTGGGAGACTAGGATTGACAAGCGTTTGCTTCCTATCGTTAGCAAATCCAAACTGAACGATGTCGATTTTTCCTTTGGGGAATTAGAGGATTTCACTTTGTTAGAGTACAGTTCACCTGACATCAACCATAAGGTAAAAGGGCTGCTTCGGATTGACAACAAGGGTCAAACCCAATGGATATCAAATATTCCACCAATTCTGAGCTACTGTGTTTCCGATGGAAGAATTGTTGCCTTGACTGCAACAGTTGAGAACGGTTTCTATACTGGAGAAACTTCTTTATGGGTTCTCGACTATAAAACCGGACAAGATATCGCTTTTGTGAAAGATTTCAAACACAACGGCGACATCGTCGAACATAGCGGATCGACGTTCTGCATTGCAGGAAATACAGGTGAAATGGAGATCATTAAGATCAACCTCACCAGCAAATAAGCCAACTCCACGTAAAGTTTTCAAATCTTTATTTTCTGATCGCTTTTTGTTATCATTGACTTAATGAGGATGCGTGGGTTAAAAACAATCATTGTTGCAGGGCTGGTTCTGGCTCTTGCCACCACTGCATTTTCAGTTTCATCGGCACAGCTTGTCCACTACTGTGGCTGGTTCATGCCAAGCGGAAACTCGGCCAACACATGCTCAGTTGCCTCTGACTGCTCACCTTCGAAGCACAGGGTGAAGAGGCTTTGGGAACAAACCCTCACCATTCCGGCAAGACAGCTGCTTGAAGGCAATGGAAAGGTTTATGTTGCCGATGACGACGGTCTGACCTGCTTCACATCATCAAACGGAAAGATCCTGTGGAAAACCCCTGTTAACAGACCTACAATGGTTGGAATCTGGAGCGACAGGGTGTGCGTCAATTCTGATGGCCTGATGATGGGTTTCGACGCTTCAAACGGCAAAAAGAAGTGGGAGAAAAAAGGGCTGCTCCTGAGCATCAGTGAAGGCCAGGTTTACTACACAAAAGACGACATCCCAGGAATCCTCGTTGCCGGATCGATGGCTGATGGTGCGGAATTCTGGCAATACAAGATTTTCCCTGCAAAATACCAAAGTGAGATACAAAAGATTGCAATTGCCGGCAAAAACTGCCTGATCCTCTCGAAAGACTGGACTGATCCAGGGATAGATGGCAAAACCATCATCTACGAATCAAGCCTGCATCTTATCAATTCAGAGGACGGCAAGATCATCTGGAAAAAATCCATTGGCGTTGACAACTACGCCTATCTAGGGATCGTAGAAAACACAGTGGTTGTCAACCTCAAAGACATTGGCCTGACCCTTCTTGAGCTGGACACCGGAAAAATCGTCTGGTTTTCGTCAATAGCTGCTGACATGACAAATTCAACAGTCTCTCTCGATGGCATCAAAATCATCTCCCAGCTTGAAAAAATTGTGTGTCTTGCAGCCCAAACCGGCAAAAGGCTTTGGACGAGAGACATCGGGAGCAGCCAGTCAAGTCTGCCCATTCTGTCTGGAGATCATGTATGGTGCAGCATTTCAGGCGAACCAATCCTTTCATGCTTATCAGCGCGAGACGGCAAAACACTTTGGAACTGGGGACCAAGGATGGACTTCAGGTCAACGGTGGCTGTTGGCGATGGCAAGGTTTTCGCTCTCTGGAACAACAACACAAAATTGACCGCATTGGTTGATGCCAACGACAAGATCGTCTTCACGCTTGGCAGTGAGGATTGGCAACTGGACGGCGTTAGGCTTAAAACAAAGGCCATCCCGACACTTTACAACAAAATACCGTACATTTCTGCAACATTGGTACTCGGAAATCTCGGCGTAAGCTACACTTACAACCAGGCCAAAAAAGAGTTGACCATGAACTTCAACGGCAAAACCACTGTTTTTACGATTGGTAAAAATTCGATCACAGTTGATGGCATCAAAAAACAACTTGACAAAGACACAAAAACCACACCCCAGCTAATCAACGGGTACTTCATGATTCCAGCAAAATCAATCGGCGAGTTGTTCGGGATAAAAACCTATATAAACCTTAAAATAAAGATGATTGCCTTCAACGCTTCATCGCTTTAACTGTTAGCTCTGTATATTACGATTGTGTGGGCAATGTCCATAAGAACCGCTTCCTTGAGACCGATCAACGGCACTTTTATCTCTTCACACCGAAGTTTTCTTGCAAGCCATAGATTGATAATTGCTGCCGGGCAGATGACCTCTGCTCTCTCGTGTGCGATTCCAAAATAGTACCTGATCTCTTCAATTGTCAGCCTTTTGCACTGGTTGATGAAGTTGGAAAGGCTATCAGTTCCAAGATGCTTGACGCCACCTTCATCCATTATGCATTCAAGGAGTTTTGACAAAACCTCAATATTACCGCCTGTGGCGATAAAAGATTGCGCTCCTGCAAGGGTTCTTTCGATACCTTCAAGTTTGGCATCCAACATCTCAGGCAAGCTTTTCTCTAAAACATTGCAGTCCATTCCAGCAAAAACGACGGTTCCAAGGGTGAAGGAGTTCATCCAGACTGGCTTTCTGCCAACAATTTTTATCAGTTCAAGACTTCCTGCGCCAAGATCGGCAATAACATGAGTTCCTTCATCAAGACTGAGTTTTTCGGATATTGCCCAGGAAACCAGTGCAGCCTCTTCAAGACCAGAGATAACCTCAAGCTTGATCGATGAACACCTGAATATTTCATCGACTAGAACCTTTGAGTTTTTTGCCTCGCGCATGGCAGAGGTCGCTACAGCCCTGACGTTTTTGACTCTGTGTGATTCAAGTATTTTTTGGATTCCTTTGAAAACCTCGCACGCTTCCTTTATGTTGTCGGGCGAAAGGTTGGATGATTTGAAAACAGACGACCCAATGCGGAACGGATACCGCTGGGTGTGGACAATCGCTAGCTTGTTTTCCTCGTCAAGCGTGCCGATTGCAAGCCTGGTTGCATTCGTTCCCATGTCGACCGAGGCGAAATATTCTTGGGTCATGCCGGGATTATACTGGGGTTTTACGCCCGTTGCCGTTAACAGATTTATAATTTATGTGTGAGATGGCTCGAAGTGTTGAAAGAGAAGGCAAAGGCTCTAAAAAAGGAGATCGTTGCGCTCCATCTGGCTGCAACCCACCCAAAAACTCCGTGGCACGCGAAAGCTTTGGCCATATTCGTGGTTGGGTACGCAGTCAGCCCGATAGACCTAATCCCAGACTTCATTCCGATTCTGGGTTTGCTCGACGATCTTTTTCTGCTTCCAATCGGTATTGCTGCGGTTATAAAGATGATCCCCAAAGACGTGATGGCTGAATGTCGGCAAAAAAGTGAGGAGATGGAGGCCAAACCTGAGAGCAAAACGGCCATGTACGTCATTATCGCCATCTGGGCTATTCTCCTTGGCATCATTGTCTTCTCTATTGTCAGGTCTGTATCACAATGACGCTGGATTTACTTTATAATAGAACTGATTTGGCTACGCTTTATCAAAAAAGTAGGAACCATGGATAGGACTGTCAGCAACAAAAAAACGATTTTCGCAGCATTCAAGCACTACAATTACAGGCTGTGGTTTGCCGGACAGGCGGTCAGCCTTCTTGGCAGCTGGATGCAGATGGTTGCGCAAGGGTTCTATGTTTATGAACTGACGAAAAATGCTGCATTTCTTGGACTTGTGACTTTCGCCTCCGGTCTTCCGACAATCGTTCTTTCACTGTTTGGCGGAGTCGTCGCAGACAGGATTTCCAAACGAGACCTCATGGTTATAACCCAGACAGTGATGATGGTTCTTGCATTCATTCTGTCAACACTCGCTTTTACGGGTCTTGCTACCCCGTGGATCATCATTGTTCTCGCTTTCTTCCTTGGTGTGGCCAACGCTTTTGACGCTCCGGCAAGAATGGCTTTCGCTATTGAGATGGTCGGCAAGGAAGACCTAGGCAACGCCATCGCCATGAACTCGATGATGTTCAACCTTGGAACGGCCATCGGACCAGCCGTCAGTGGAATCGTTTATGCAGCATTCGGTCCAGGCTGGTGCTTCTTCATCAACGGCATTTCCTATATCTTTATCATTATTGCACTGTTGATGATGAGACTGCCAAAACACGTCAAACCAATAAACACTGGCTCCTCGGTCTCTGATATTGTCGCAGGACTCAAATACACGTTTGCCCACGAAACAATCAGGATGCTCATTATTGGCGTTGCCGTGGTCACAATTTTTGCCTTCTCATTCATGACTCTGCTTCCTGCCTGGCCTGAAAAAGTTCTTGGCACTATTGGAACAGACCAGTCATCGCTGGTCAATGGCTTCCTTCAGTCGGCAAGAGGTGTTGGTGCTCTCCTTGCCGCCTTGACAGCCGCCGCTCTGGGTGCCGCAAAGATACAGGGAAAGATGCTTTTCTGGTCGCAACTGCTTGCCCCTGTGCTGTTGATTGCATTCTCTCTGACTGGCCTTCTCCCGTTGTCACTGGCGTTCCTCTTCTTTGGAGGGTACTTCCTGATGCTGCTTTACAACACAAGCAACATCATAATTCAGCTCCATGTTGAAGATTGCTACAGGGGTCGGGTCATGGGCATATACAGCCTTGCATTCATGGGCATCATGCCAATTGGCGGTTTGCTTGCCGGTGCAGTGGCACAGCTCCTGACGCCTCAACTGACCGTTCTGATCAGCTCCGCCATCTGTCTTGCAATCATGGTTGCTTTGCACATGATTTCACCAAAACTCAAACATCTCCAGTGATTTGACAATCACAAAGGTTTCAGGAATAATTGCCGTATGAACAATAAAGACAAATTTATCTGGCTGCTTGTTGGCGGTGGTTTGGCGCTGGTTGGCGTGGTTTTTCTGGTCATCAACCTTGGAAACATTTTGGCAAGGTCATGGTGGATTCTGGTTCTGCTTGGCATATCAGCCGGCTGTTTATTTTTTGCCTGGACAGGTTACAAAAAGGGAACGCCCATTGGCTCTTTGTCAGTTGTTGTCCCTGGCGGAATAGGCATCATCCTCCTGATTGTCTTCCTGGCATACCTTGTAACCTTCAGTTGGGGAATCATCTGGCCAGCACTGCTTACTCTTGCAGGCATCGGAATCATACTCTATGTGACCGGCAAAAAACCGTCTGAAATCGTCTCAATAGTCAAAGATCAGCTTGACGGGGACAACACTGCGCCTAAAGCCTGAAATTTTTTTCTGTGAACAGAACACCCCGATATTGTCGGGGTGTTTGATTTTTTCAGTGTTTGTCCAGATCAGGATTTCTTCATGACCGGCACGAGAATCTCTGTTACATTCTCACCTTTGCCATCCGACTCATGCTGAAGGTACGATTCCCTCATCGGTCCAGCGACAACGAATCCGTTGTTCTCAACCCACGAGAAAACGGCATTGTAAGCGTCCGAAATTTTTTCGTAAGAGCCAGTGTGGATGGTTGAGGCGAACTTTCCACCGGCAAGGGTGATGAGTTTGAAATTATCCTTGTCGGCCGGGCTGCCGGCAACCGGGAAAACACATTCAACATCAACATCCGATTCCTTGTACTCCTTGTCATGGTAAATCGCGCTTGGCGGGCCGGCCGGAAAAACCTTGTTGGCTTCAAAGAATTTGACCAGTCTCATGATCTGCGTTCCAACCTCGACATACTCCCGAAGTTTTTCCCTGATTGAAACAACCTTTGTATCTGCAACATCTTTAACGATAACGGCATAATTTGGCATGACATCCTCCTTCTCGATTCTTTCGATTAGATTTTCGACAAGGGCAAGCCTTCTTCTGTCTTCCTCGAGCTTTGTCTGCATTTGTGCCGATTTGAGAGCCAGCATGCCACGCATCTGTTCGGTGGTTGGCTCGTGTTCCAGCACCACCCTGATCTCTTCAAGGCTCAAACCCAGGTCTTTGAGCGCCAGAATACGGTAAAGCCTTGAAAGCTGCGATGGCGAGTAGATTCTGTAACCAGACCAGTCATCAAATGATTCGGGAATGAGCAGACCCATCTCCTCATAAACCCTGAGCGCCTTTACGGTCACCTGTCCAACCCTTGAGAATTCACCAATCTTCACGGCTTCCTCCTTGTCCAAAATCTTCGATGGTTGGATGATAAACCCTGACCCTGGGGAAGAGTCAATAGCAGCCTGAGAGATGAAGTTAGTTTCTGATTTTCACAACAACGACTGAGTCGCCGTCGATGTAGGCTTTCTGGGGAATCTGGTCACGGTTAGGCATTTTGCCCGGTGAAACGACGATCTTGTCGGCAATTCTCATCTGCACCGGTTCGAAATCGAGCGCCACAACAAAAGCGTTTCTGTCACCTTTAGAGCCTGCCCAGAGCCTGCCGCGGAGTATACCAAAAATGTAGACTGAACCAGAGCTTGTTACTTCCGCTCCCGGGTTGATGTCGCCAAGAATCACGATGTCTCCATCGTGGGTTATGATCTGTCCGGCTCGAAGGGTGTGTGTAATCACCTTGAGCTCGTGGTTTTGAACGGTTGGTTGTTGAATCGTGACCGGTTCTGGTTTGGGAAGGTCTTGAACCGGAAACTCCGACTCAATTTCAATGCCGTACTTTAAGAGCAGGTGTGACCTTGCATAATCAAACTCATCACGGGTCATTACTCGATTTTTTAATGACAACGATATTCTATTGCCTGCAAAAAACGCTTTTGAGGTCTTGATCTTCTTCTCAAACAACTCAAAAACGGACATGAATTTGTATGAATCGTCCAAAACGATTTTGAGCCCTTCAAGAGAGCCCTTCATCAATATTGCTTCCTCAGGAATCGTCTTTCTAGCCATCGCAGTGGATTTTACAGGAGTTTGCGCACTTTGGCAAGTGAAAGCATTTCCATTAACCTGGCTAGCGGAAATCCCATCACATTGTCAAACGCGCCCTCAATTGATTTAACAAGATTCCAGCCCTGCTCCTGGATTCCGTAGCCACCGGCCTTGTCGGTTGGGTCAACAGCTTCAAGATATGCGGAAATTTCAGAGTCTTTAAGATTTTTAAATGTCACAAAAGTTTGGTCGGTCCTGACTTCAAAGAAATCAAAACCGGCAAGGCAAACAGCGGTTGTGCACCTGTGCGTTTTGCCGGAGAAACCTTTCAAAAGAGTGAACGCTTCAGAAACAGATTTTGGTTTTCCGATTATTTTGCCCTCAAAATCGATAACCGTGTCAGCCGTTATTACAAGTTGGGAATCGTAGATTTGCAGGGCTTTTTCAGCTTTCTTTCTGGCGTTGACGATTACGGTTTCCTTTGGGTCTGGCCTGACCACTTCAACGCAGTCTAGCGGAACGGCTTCAAACTCAACCCCGAGCATCGAAAGAAGCTGTGCTCTCCTCGGAGAGGCAGACGCCAGAATGATTCTAGTCCTGATAGGTGATTCTTGCATCTTTGTCAATTATCCCCAATGTTTCTCCACATTTGCCACATCTGCCGGCAACCGTCAGATTTTGCTTGATTACGAATCCTTCCCTTTGGATCACGATTGTCTGGCATCTTGGGCAGAAGGTGTTTTCGCCGTTTGCAGACCTGATGTTGCCCACATAAACGTTTGTCAGTCCAGCCTGTTTTCCGATTCTCTCGGCCATCTGCAGCGTTGCAAGATCAGTTGGCATCAGATGCTGAAAACGCAGTGCAGGATAAAATCTTGTTACATGCCACGGCACTCTCGAACCGAGATTGTCGCGAATCCAGATGGCGATTGATTTCAGCTCATTTTCGGAATCATTGACTGTCGGGATCACGTTTGTGACGCATTCAACGTGCATTCCCCAACGATCCTTGGCATAGATTGTGTTTTCGAGGATGTCTTCCGGATCAATGCCGGTAACGCCAATTCTTGCCAGTGACTGGTCGTTCATGGCCTTGATGTCGACACGGTAGGCATCGCAACTTGAGCCAATGTAATCCAGCGATTCCCTCGTAAAAGAGCCATTTGTAACGATAACCGTGTAGAGTCCTTTTTTCTTGGCTAACCTAAAAGTATCCCTCACATACTCTGGCCAGATGGCTGGCTCATTGTAGGTGAATGCAATGCCATGAGAATCACGCCTGATTGCGTCTTCAACCAGTTCGGCCGGTGAGATTTCGGGGTCATTTTTTAGTTTCGGGACGATGTGGGCGATTTCGTGGTTCTGGCACATGGCGCATGAAAAATTGCAGCCCCAACCGCCTATCGAATAGACTTTTATGCCAGGATAGAAGTGGAACAAGGGTTTCTTTTCAATCGGATCGACGGCCACTGACGAAACATGGCCATAAGTGAGCGAGAACAGTTCACCGCCGACATTTTCCCTTGTCTGGCAGAGTCCGGTTCTCTCCCTTGGGATTCTGCACCGCCTCAGACAGGCGGTGCAGACTATCCTTCCTTGTTCGTCCTCAAGCCAGAGTTCGGCTTTTTTCATTATCCCCTGGACTTCACATACTCGTCGATTGCGCGTGCGGCAACTTTTCCGGCACCCATGGCAAGAATTACAGTTGCAGCGCCTGTTGCAGCGTCACCACCGGCAAACACGCCCGGTATTGATGTCATCTGCTTGTCGTCAACATTGATGGTTCCCCATTTTCCAACGGCAAGACCTGGAGTGGTTCTTGAAATGAGCGGGTTTGGCGAGGTTCCGAGAGCCATGATGACAGTATCAACATCGATGATGTAATCTGAGTCTGGAATTGGTTCAGGTTTGCATCTGCCCGATTCGTCCGGCTCGCACAATCTCTGCTTCTGAACCTTGATGCCTTTGACCGTCTTCTTTTCGTCGTAAAGGACTTCAATCGGATTTGTCAGCCACAGGAATTCAATGCCCTCTTCCTGTGCGTGGTGGTATTCCTCGACCCTTGCCGTCATTTCCTGCACTGAACGCCTGTAGACGATCATTGCTCTGTCAGCGCCGAGTCTCTTTGCCGTTCTGACCGAGTCCATGGCAACGTTTCCGCAGCCAACGACAGCAACGCTCTTTCCTCTCCAGATCGGAGTGTCGAAATCCGGGAACTTGGCAGCGTTCATGAGGTTTACTCTGGTCAGATACTCGTTTGCCGAGAAGACACCGTTTGAGTTGATGCCAGGGATGTTCATGAACGACGGGAGTCCGGCGCCTGAACCGATGAAAACTGCGCTGTAGCCAGTGTCAAAGAGTTCCTGAATCGTGATCAGCTGGCCGATGAGATGGTCAAGCTTGATTTCAACGCCAAGTTTTCTGACGTAATCAACTTCCGATGCGATGATGTTTCTTGGGAGCCTGAACGGTGGAATGCCGTATGAAAGCACTCCGCCCGGCTTGTGGAGGGCTTCGAAAATTGTGACTTCGTAGCCAATCTTTGCGAGATCACCGGCACAGGTCAGACCAGCTGGACCACAACCGATGACTGCAACTTTTTTGCCATTTGGTGGTGCTTTATCCGGGACTGCAACTCCATTTTTGAGTTCCCAGTCGGCGACGAAACGCTCGAGTTTTCCAATTGAAACCGGATCACCCTTCACGCCAACCGTGCACCTTTTCTCGCACTGCTCTTCCTGCGGGCAAACGCGCCCACAGATGCCCGGAAGATTGTTTTTCTCTTTGTTTTTAGCGATTGCCTCGGCAAATTTCCCTTCAGCAACCAACTTTATGAACTCAGGTATCGGCACTTCAACCGGACATCCGCCAACACACGGACGGTTCTTGCACTGGATGCAACGCTTTGCCTCTTCGACCGCTTCCTGCTCGTTGAAGCCAAGGTTCACCTCAAGG
>CAYYJO010000036.1:0-22173 GCA_964472265.1 uncultured Caldisericales bacterium
TTCAATGCCACGTATTTCAGGAGTTGACCTGCCAGCCGACAAGCGCATAGACATTTCACTGCGCTATTTGTACGGTATCGGCCCCAAAAATGCCCTTGACATCGTCAAGAAGTGCGGCTTCGATTCAAACGCAAAGATGAAGGATCTCACCGAAGCCCAGCTTGAGAAGATCAAGGAAGTTCTTGCCAAAGACTATCTGGTCGAAGGAGACTTGAGGAAAGTTGTAACAATGAACATCAAGAAGCTCATCGACACCGGATCGTACCGCGGTACAAGGCACAAGAGAGGCCTTCCTGTCCGTGGACAGAGAACCAGGACGAACGCAAGAACGCGCAAGGGTCCGGCAAAAACTGTCGGCGTGGGCAAAGCAGCTCCGACAAGATAAGAGGTGATAAATGGCAACTCCACAACCAAAAGCATCAGCATCAGGTAAGCAGAAAAAGAAAAAAATCAAAACCCTCGTTTCCGAAGGTCGCGTATACATTCATTCAAGCTACAACAACACCATCGTCTCAGTCACCGACAAAAACGGCGACGTGATTTCATGGTCATCCGGCGGAGCATGCGGCTTCAAGGGCACAAGAAAAGGCACAGCCTTTGCAGCCCAGGTTGCAGCTCAGACGGCATGCAAGAAAGCACAGGACATGGGCATGAGAGTGGCAAGACTCTTCGTCAAGGGACCAGGCTCTGGCAGGGAAACCGCCATCAGGTCAATTGGCAACTCCGGCATCGACATTGTCGGCATCAAAGACATAACACCCATCCCGCACAACGGCTGCAGGCCGCCAAAGCAGAGAAGGGTTTAAAGGCAGGACATCATGGGCAGATATATCGGACCAGTCTGCAGGCTCTGCAGAAGAGAAAGATCGAAACTCTACCTCAAGGGCGCCCGTTGCTACGGCTCCAAGTGCCCGGTAGACCGCAAGCTCGTGCTTCCGGGTCAGCATGGCCCAAAGCAGGGTCTCCGCGGTAAAATGGGAGACTACAACATCCACCTTCGCGAAAAGCAGAAAGTGAAGAGGATGTACGGCGTGTTCGAAAATGCTTTCGAAAAGTATTTCGTTTCAGCCAAAGGTCAGCGTGAAATTCCAACCGGCGAAAAACTCATGGAACTCCTTGAGCGCAGGCTTGACAATGTCGTATTCAGGGCATCAATGGCTCAGTCCAGGACAATTGCACGCCAGATCGTCAACCACGGTCATGTGAAGGTCAACGGCAAGAGACTCGATGTACCGTCATACCAGGTTCGCCCTGGAGACAAGATCGAGATCAAGGAACAGGCCAGAAGCTTTGACATCATCGCAGACAGCATCAAATCGCCACTCACACCGCCATCATGGCTCTCGCTTGATTCCAAGAACTTCAAGGTTGAGGTGCTAAGGGTACCGACGATGTCCGACATTGACATTAACGCCAACGTCCAGCTCATCGTCGAGTTCTACTCCCGATAAGGAGGGAAAGTGTTCCCATTACCTTCTCTTGAGCTCAAGACAATTGAAGAGGATGCCTTCCTGGGCAGATACACAATCGAACCGCTTCACCCAGGCTATGGCATCATGATCGGCAACAGCCTAAGGCGTGTTCTCCTGGCCTCAATCCAGGGAGCGGCGCCAATCGCTGTGAGGATCGAAGGCGTTCCACACGAATTCAGCGTAATCGAAGGCGTGGTAGAGGATGTCGTTCAGGTCGTGCTTAACCTCAAGAAGCTCGTTGTTGCAATGGATTCTGACGAAGTCAGAACGCTCACGCTCGATGTTTCAGGCGAGAGGGTTGTCACGGCTGCCGACATCATTCCAGATGCCGGCGTAACCATCATCAACCCCGAGCTTCACATCGCCGAGCTTTCCAGCCCGAACTCGCAGCTGAGGATGGACATCCTTGTTGCAAAGGGCAGGGGCTATACCCCGACTGAGAAGAACAAGAGGCCGGATTACCCAATCGGAACCATCTGGATGGATGCCATGTTCACACCGGTGAAGAACGTGAAGTTCATCGTTGAACAGACACTCATCGAGCAGTACCTTGATTTCGAGCGCCTCAACATAGACATCCTTTGCAATGGAGCAATCCAGCCAAAGGAATCACTCAATCAGGCACTCCAGATCCTCTCAGAGTACTACTCCTCGATCGCCCAGCCGGAAATGCTTCGCGACCAGGATGGCGAACTTGAGTCTACAATCGATGACAAACTCGACATGAACCTTGACATTGTTATCCCGAACATCTCGCCGAAGACCCACCACCTGCTCATCTACGCAGGAGTGAAGACCCTCCGTGACCTTCTCATGAAGGAACAGACGGATATCTCGGCAATCAGGGGAATTACCTCGAAGATGCTCAAGGAACTCATCAAGGCAGTCGAAACCACACCGGATTACCCTGTGATCTCACAGTACGCATTCCCGTTCATTACCGCTCCCGAGGACGAAGAATTTGAAGAAGAAGCCGAAGAGGTAGAACCGGAAGAAGTGAAAGAACCGGAACCGGCTCCACAGCCAAAACCGGAACCAAAGCCTCTCCGTGAAGACCACAAGGAATTCGTTGTAACCAAGAAAGAGCAGAAGGAAGAAGCTCCACCGGTTTCAATGAAGGTTTCTGATCTCAACTTCACGCTTGACGACCTGGCTCTTTCCAAGTCGACAAGACAGTTCCTCACATCAGTGAAGATCAACACACTCGACCAGCTTCTCATGAAGTCCAGGAAAGACCTCATGACGCTCTCAGGCCACAAGGACAAAGTGGTTCATGAGATCGAAAAGAGGCTTGACCAGCTTGATCTCAAGCTCGTACCGGATCCAATGGATGCAACCTCTGAAGAAGAGCGCGTTTCAAAGATCCTTTCGATGACCATCGACGAGTTCAAGGAAGAAGTGGTCATTCCAAAGGCAAACCTCAAGCATATCGAACAGGCCGGCATCACAACCGTTGGCGGACTGGTCGAGCTTGGAAAATCAGGACTCAAGGGTCAGCTCAAACTGACAGCCAAGACCATTGAAGAAATAGAAAAGAGACTCGAAAAAATGGGTCTTGAAATCAAGGAGTGACAGCATGAGACACACAAGATCACTTCGCAAGCTTGGAGTATGGAGCAGCTACAGAAAGATGATGCTGCGCAACCTCGCAACCTCGCTTGTCAAGTACGGCAAAGTGACCACAACCGAAGCCAGGGCAAAAGAACTCCGCAGACAGATTGACTGGATCATGAACGTGGCCAGCAAGGTCGGACTTCCTCACGACAAGGAATCCATGGACGAAAGGGTTTCAAGGCTCCCGGGCAGAAGAGAAGTCTATTCGTTCTTCACAACCAAGGAAATCGCAAAGAAAGCCCTTGAGGAAGCCCCAAAGAAGTTCACAGGCAAGCTCGGTGGCGGTTACACCAGACAGTTCAAACTTGGTCAGAGAAAAGGCGATGGAACAGAGCTTGTTTTGGTCAAGCTCGACTATGAAGCCTGACCTGGTTTCGTTTGAAGACGTAACCTTTATCTACGGCAAATCGAGTGCACCAGCTGTAAGCGGGTGCACTTTTCGCATTTGTGAGGGAGAGTTTGTTGCCCTTGTCGGCCACAACTCTTCAGGCAAATCCACAATAGCAAAACTTTCCAATGGACTGCTCCAACCCGATTCAGGTGTTGTCAAAGTCCTTGGTTTGCCAACCTCTGATCAGCAGGCTCTTCAGGAAATCAGAAGAAACATTGGCCTTGTCTTCCAAAACCCCGACAACCAGACGGTTGCCACACAGGTTGAAGACGATGTCGCCTTTGGCCCTGAAAACATCTGCCTTCCGCCTGACGAAATCAGAAAAAGGGTTGACGAAGCGCTTCAAATCGTTGGAATGAGTTCATACTCAAGCCATCCGGTTCCGAACCTTTCTGGAGGTCAGAAGCAGCTTGTTGCAATTGCAGGCGTTCTTGCCCTGCGACCCAGGCTCATCATCCTCGATGAAGCCACATCACTGCTCGATCCAAAAGGTCGTCAGCAGGTTCTCTCCAAAATCATCCAGCTCAACCGTGAAGGCTATGCCGTTTTGATGATCACGCACAGGATGGAAGAGGTTCTGCTTGCCTCAAGGGTGCTCGTTCTGGAAAAGAGCAGGCTGATTTATGACGGAAACCCAGAGGAGCTTTTCCAGAATTCTGACCTTATGCACCGTGCAGGACTCGAACCGCCGGCAATCGTCAGGCTTCACGAGAGGCTTGAAGAGCTTGGCGTAAACGTGCCAGTACCGAAAAATAACCAGGAAATTGTAGATTCATTATGCAAATTGAAGTAAGAAACCTCACTTACATTTATGATCAGGGGATGCCGTTTTCACACAAGGCGTTGGACGACGTTTCCCTGGATGTTTCTGCCGGTTCAATCACTGGCGTCATTGGCTCAACCGGCTCAGGCAAGAGTACGTTGATCCAGCATTTCAATGCTCTGCTCACTCCAACCTCTGGCACAGTCACTGTCGATGGCGAAGACATATCGCTGAAAACAACAGACAAAAAACTCCTGAGACGAAAAGTGGGACTGGTTTTCCAATACCCTGAAGCACAGCTTTTTGGTGAGACCGTTTTTCAGGATGTCGCTTTTGGCCCAACAAAATCCGGACTTAAAGAGGACGAGGTCAGGGAGAGGGTTGTAAAATCCCTTGGTCTGGTCGGGCTTGATCCTGAATCTTACAAGGAAAGATCGCCTTTCCAGCTCTCCGGTGGCGAAAAAAGGAAAGTCGCAATCGCCGGAATTCTTGCCATCGATCCAAAAATTCTTGTGCTAGACGAACCGACTGCCGGACTTGACCCAGTCTCAAGGTCGCACCTGCTTGATCTGGTCACCTCGTTTTCAAAGTCAGGCAAAACCATCATCATGGTCAGCCACGACATGGATGAGATTGCTAAAGTCTGCACCGATGTAATCATCATGAGAAAATCGAAAGCCCTGTTTGTTGGCAAAACCGATGAAGCCTTCTCAAGACCCGAAGTCATTGCCGAAGCCGGCCTCGATGTACCCGCGCTCTCTTTCATCGCTGACAAACTCAGAACATGCGGTTATGATCTTCCGAGAAAAACCTTCAACGCCGATGAACTTGCCGAACTGGTTGCAAGGCAGGTGAAATAATGGCTTTTTCAAACCTTCTCATCCTTGGCCAGTACGTGCCTCTGAACACTTTCATCCACAGGATGGATGCCAGAATAAAACTCGGTTTGTCAATCATTTTGCTCATTTATGTTTTTTTGCTTCCAAACATTTACGCACAACTTATCATGTTTGTACTGACCTGCATCGTGATTGCCATTGCCAAGATTCCACCACTGCAGGTTTTAAAAGGATTGAGGCCAATTCTTATCCTTATAACCCTTACTGTTGTCATCCAGATTTTTACAACCAAAGGCGAAGCGCTTGTAAGCTGGGGCTCGATTTCAATTACCAAAGAAGGTTTGCTTCTTGCTGCAACTGTTGTCCTGAGGCTTGTGACTGTCGTCATCGTCTCTGTAATCCTGACTTTTACAACATCTCCGCTTGACCTCACATTTGCCATGGAACGCTTCATGAGTCCGCTTGCAAAAGTTGGCTTCCCTACATCCGAAATCGCACTGATGATGAGCATTGCCCTAAGGTTTGTTCCAACCCTGCTTCAGGAAACTGACAAGATCATCAAGGCGCAAAGTTCCAGAGGTGCTGATTTTGCGTCAGGCGGGCTGATCTCAAGGGCAAAATCCTTCATACCTGTTTTGATCCCGCTGTTTGTTTCGGCATTCAGAAGAGCGGATGAGCTGGCGTCGGCTATGGAATCAAGGTGTTTCATAACCGGTGCGAAAAGGACGAGGCTTCATCTGATGAAAATTAAGCCATCGGATATACTCGCTTTTGCCTGTGCGGTAGTCATTCTTGCAGGACTTTACGTTTATGCCAAGATGCCCTTTTAACTACAGGGCCGTCATTGCCTACGACGGAACAGACTACTTCGGTTTCCAGAGGCAGGAAGGCTTGCCAACTGTCCAGCAAACTCTTGAAGAATCGATCTTTGAAGCAGTTGGTGAATGGACTCACGTTTTTGCCTCGTCCCGCACTGACAGGGGCGTTCATGCGCTTGGTCAGGTGATCTCTTTCAAGCTAGCCAAGGAAATGAGTCCGATTGGGCTTGGTTACCAGCTTCAGACCTTTCTGCCACAATCAATCACGGTAAAATCCTGTGAACGGGCGCCTGACAATTTTTTTGCCAGGTTTGCATCCCGAGAAAAAACCTATGCTTACTTCATATACAACACCCAAACTTCATCGCCGATGATTCCGAGATATTCCTGGGTTTTGTGGCAACCTGCCATTGACGTGCATAAAACCAGTGAAATCTGCAAGAAATTCATCGGAACACACGATTTCACCTGCTTTGGCAAAGTCAGCAAGGAATCCGAAAACAAGAGTCCGATCTGTACGATCTCGCATTTTGACGTTGAAAGGCATGGAGATTACGTTGTATTCACGCTTACAGGCGATCATTTCCTTCACAACATGGTCAGGCGCATCATAGGTTTCATATATTTCTGCACCAGAAGATCCGAAAATCCTGAAAGGCTGGAAAGGGTTTTCATGGGTGAGCAGTGCACAGCGTCGACGTTTGTTGCGCCTGCATCGGGTTTGTATCTTGTGAAGGTTGACTATAAAGATATAATCTAGCTCATGATTAACTGGATCCAGTTGCTCCTTGAAGTTCTCATCGCTTTGATGATCCTGGCCACCTGCATCAGGGCGTTTGTTCACGCAAAATCAGGTCAGGATATTGCGGGCGTGACATTTGGAATAGCTTTCTTTGTGTTGCTGGTTTCAAAGATTGTCATGATCTGGATATATGTAGCCACAGGTTTCCGCAACCTTGCTGCAAGCCATGTAAACGAGTACTTGTGGTGGTATGTTGCGTTGTCATACATTCCGTTTGCTGTCGGATGCTTTGTTTCAATATTCGCATCCGGAAAGCTTTCGGCGATAGTCTGGGCACCAGCCGTTCTCCTCATGGGTGTTGTCTCGGCCTTGCCGTTTGTAGAGAAGTTGTTTCCGATTATTCCGATGTTCAAGTTTTACGAGTCGTTTGTTTGGCTTGTTGCAGCCGTTTTCATGCTTGCAACATCGATTGCCTACTTTTTCTATAATTACAAGGCTTCAGACCGATTTAGGTATTGGATGGGGATTGGCTTCCTGTTGCTGGCCATAGCGACGGCATTCAACATTTTTGCCGGGTCGTCAGGAATGCTCTATCTTATCACTGTCGTGGCGCAATTTATTGGCTTCTTCATAGTCTTCTATGAAATCAATCACAGCTAGCCTGGTTTTTTGTCTTCTGCTGTCGGTGGTTCCAGCAAGGGCTGCTGATATTGATGCCGGTTTCATGCCGAAAACTGTAAGCCTCGAGAAATCAGTAAAGAATCTTGAAGCCATCAGGACAATAAACTCTGTCATGTCATGGTGGGAGGACTACAGCATCAGTATTGAGACGAATTTCTGGGCAAAGCTTTGGCTTCAGGTGAAAAAATTCTTCAGCTATCTGACCCTTGATTTTGAAAAATTATCAAACATCACGAAATCCCCTCTTTCAGACGACATTTTTGTGGCAGGGCGATGGGGAATTGATATTGATGAAAAAAAGGTCAATGAAAAGATTACTGGTTGGCAGCTTCTCGATCTTGAATCGAAAGCACTGACAAAAGCCCTTTATTACAGGGGATTTGACAGGGGAGTGGATGAAGAGATAACCGGCATCCGCAAAGAATTGAACAGCATTGATCAAAACTTGAAAGCAAGCTACAAAGAGGTGATTGCAGCAAACTTGATAAGCAAGCCACAAACCGCCTTTGTTCCAGATGAAGCGTGGGTTTATTTCATTTTTGCCAAGCAACACGATCTTCTCCCGCAAACAAACATTAAGACGCCTCATGAGATGCTAAATGTTGCTCTTGATGGCAAAGGACTGAAGGCTTTTACCGACAAGTTTGCCGGTCTGCTCAAGCAGATGGCGGAAGACCTCAAATCGGGAGAGTGATATGGACGTAAAAGACGCAATAAACAAGAGAAGAGCTTACAGGTCGCTTGATAAAACCGAGATTACCGCACAACTGGTTGACGACCTTGCGAAATCTGCAAGTGTGTCGGCATCGTGCTTCAACAACCAACCGTGGAGATTCGTGTTTGTCTACGATCCTGCCACACTCGAACAGATGAAGCAGGTTTTTTCAAAAGGAAACGAGTGGTGCTACGAGGATTCGATGATTGTTGCCGTATGCGCCAAAAAAGAAGATGATTGCATCATCCACGACAGGGAGTATTACCTGTTTGATACCGGAATGGCCACGGCATTTTTGATCCTTAGGGCAACAGAGCTTGGTTTGGTGGCTCATCCGATTGCCGGATACTCTCCAAGGAAAACGAGAGAAGTGCTGGTAATTCCTGAGGAATACCAGGTGATTACCCTTGTGAACGTTGGCAAAAAATCTGACAAACTCAATCCTGTCCTCAGCGAAAAGCAGATTCAGGATGAATCGGTTAGGCCGGCAAGAAAGCCACTGGAAGAGTTTGCTTTCCTGAACAAATGGGGTTCATGCTGACTCGAATTTAAGCGATTCGAATTTCAATTCGATCATCGCTGAAGGTTGCTTTATCGGTTTTGGGATTATGCCATCAAGCATTATTATTTTCCCGACCTTATCGTTGATTGTCACTTGTATTTCGACTTTTTGTGGCCTGAAGGTGTCAGTGTTTTTCGAGGCATTAACCAAATATTCCAGGCACGGATCATTCGGATTGACAAACTCAAAAGTGACCCAGAACGGCGACTTGTGTTTGCCAATGGTGTCCATGTCTTTCTCAGTCAGGTTTTTGTACGTTCCGTCCTGGATGTTGAAATCGATGATATCGGCTTGAAATGTGGCTTCATCGGATGTGAATGTTGCTTTATAATTTTCGGTCATGGCTTGAAGATAGCCTTTTTTGAAGTTTTGTAAATGCTTTGTGACTTTGCAAGAATTTTGTTGGTCTGGCATGAATATTTTCAACCCTTTTTTAAATATGTACTTTTCAATTATTCACGTTTAACTATCCATTAATCACGATACGAAAATATATTCGGTAAAAATCATCCCATTTTTAAAAATTAGCAATTCTTTGAGTAAGCATAGTATTCCAGAATGTTTTTTGACTTTGATCGTTCATCATGGAATGTTTGGGCACAGGCAAATTATATCGGAAATAAAATCAGAAATTTGAATAAGGGTTGTTCTGTGTAGAAAATTACCATGTTGCATTCGAATAATGTAAACTTATTAAAGTTAAACCAGAATTTCCACATTTGACAATAACCTGTAATATTTGTTGGATTTGCAGTGATAATCAAAATTGTTTTGCCATCTATGCGATTTTGATAATATGTAGATACAAAAATATGTGCAAGAAATACCCGTATTATGTCAAAAAAAGCAAATCAAACATTTTACGGACATATTGAATTATGGGGAACAATCGATATAATGCAAAACGGTCAAATATAGTTTTAGACTGGAGATAAAAATGAGAAGAACAATGCTTGTCATTATGACATTGCTATTGGTGTTGCCCGTATTTCCACTTACTGGCACAAACAACATCGCACCAGTTAGGGCAGATGGCACTACAACTACATTTATCAAAAGCGTAGATACAGACGGCAATCTTGACTATGCTGATTCTGGTAAAACCGTCCTCATCGGTGGAACACTCAGGTACAGAATCGATTGGGCATTCACTCCGGGAGCCCAGGACGTAGTCAATCCTTATATCGTTGACACCGTTCCAGCCGGAACGACTTATGTCAACCCAAGCGCAAGCCCGACAACAAATGTTCAGTATTCAACAAATGGTGGTGCAACATGGATTGCAGGTCAGCCACCAAATGGTTCGCCGGCAGGCACAATGATCCGCTGGACAATGCCAAGCGTCTTTTCCTCATGGACTGGCGCCAACGGTTCAGCCTGGAACAGGGTTCAGGCTCTTGCCCAGCCTTCCGATATAGATGCAAGCAGAACAAACAACGGCAGCCCTTCAAGCATATCTGAAGTCTGGTATGACATGAAGCTTGACGTAAACAATTACCCATGCATCGTCTGGCAGGACAGCAGTGACCCAAGGGATTCCTCTACGGCTCCAAGGGCAGGTTTGCCGGTTGCAAACACCCACATGTATTTTGTCAGATGGAACGGTTCAAATTGGGTTTGCCAGGATGGAACCGTTTACAACCCAACGGCAGCATTCCCCAATACGGCCGCTCAAGTTCCAACACCAAACAACATTTGGGCTCCAAGCCATCCAAGGCTTTCACTCGATAGCAGAGGCGATCCGCACATCGTCTTTGACGCCTGGAGAACGGCTTCTGGCGGTAACTATGACATCCATTTTGTCCACTGGGATCCAGTCGGAGTAAAATGGATCAATAACACTGGCGGATCACCGTCCGCACAGTCATTTGTCTATGCCCAGAGCACAAATTCATATTATCCGCAGATAGAAATGGATACCTCTGACAATGCCATTATCGCATGGCTTGAGGAAACCAGTTCAGGCTCGAACCAGTACCGTATTCTTGTTTGCAGAATCCCGAACTCCCTTGGTGGTGAAACCGACCTGCTTGGCGGAAACAACATCGCAAGCTACCAGATAACAAGAGCAAGCAACTCAAGACTTGGCACAACATTCAGCATGGCTCTCGACACAAGCAACAGACCAGGTATTGCCTTTGAAAACGGCAACCCGGCAGAAATCCACTTTGTAAGATGGAACGGTGCAGGCTGGAGAGATGTTTCAAACAACGTATACACGACCGGAAGCGCAACTAGCAACGTCTCAAACACTGCAGCGGGAGATTCTTCAACCCCGTGGCTCAAATTTGAAACCAGCACCAATGACCCAAGGATCACATGGAATGAAATTAGAGCAAACCCTGTAAACACAATTTGTTATCTTGGTCGGAGCACCGCCAATAACAGATGGGAACTCGTCAACGGCACTGCTTACAACTCGGGAACCCTCAATGCTGCTGTAGTATCTGGCACCCCTGGCGGTAGACCAACACTTGACCTCGACAGGAACAACAGACCTTGCATCGCCTTCTATGGTGGATTCATGAGGTGGAATGGTGCAGCATGGATCAATGGCGGAAACAATCCGATTGCTACAAACACCACAGATGGTACTGGAACGCTCACCCAGTATACATCAACATTCAACCCAATCGATGTCAGATATGTGAATGGTGCCGAAAAAATTGCCATCGTTACACCAATGCAGGGCAACCCGGCTGCAGTTTATGATGTTGCGTATATCCAGAGCAATATAGCAGCGCCACTTTCTGGAACGTTCTATTTCAATGTAACGGCTCCGGTTGTATCGCCATCAATTTGTAATACTGCTCAGTTTATTCACCAGCATGTTACCGGCGGCGTTTTTACAACGCTCAATTCAAACACAGTCTGCAACTCCATGACAGAGATCAGCATTGCAAAAGTTGCTACAAAACCAAACTACCTCCGCCCCGATGACATCGGTTTTGACATTGTAGTCAATAACCCAACAGCTGGAGTGATCAACAACGTAGTTGTAACTGACACAATCCCTGCCAACCTTGTCTACAAAAATTCAACGATTATACCAACCACTGTTACTGCAACAACCATCACCTACAATTTTGGAAATTTGGCTGCCAACTCGTCCATATCCTTCCATATCAATTTCACAGTCAACCCAAGTTATGTTTTCAATTACCTCCCGCTCAACGTCACAAACTCGGTAACCGTTACTTCAACCCAGTACACACCAAAAACAACGAGTGCATCGACGAGAATAGATGAAGTCGGAATGACGTTTACGAAAACAGCGAACAAGTACAGCTACAAGTTCTCCGAAAAAGTTATTTACACAATTTCCGTTAAAAATACCGGAACCCTTCCTTATACAGGTGTTGCAATCAGTGATCCTCTGCCAGCCGACCTAGTTTTCGAATCGATATCACCTTCTGCCGGCACACTCGTCAACAATGTTTACAACATCTACATCGGAACATTGAATCCAGGGGTTACAAACACTTACACTTTCACATTCTCGATCAACAAAAGCTCAATCAAGAACAATGAGAGGAATGGCCTTACATCTTTCACCATCGGCAATACGGCAACATTGACGAGAGATAATTATGAGAAGATGGTTTCTCAGGCGGTAATCAAGGTTCTCTTGCCAAAGCTTGCAGTTGTCAAAACAGCAAGCAAATACTCAATGACACCGGAAGAAACTGTCACATTCACAATCGTTGCCAAGAACATCTCGGAAGTTGAAACAACAAACACTTATCTTTACGATGTCTTCCCCAATGAACTTGTTTACGATTCATCGCTTCCGACAGGAGTTGCAAAACTTGGCAAGATTGCCTATGAACTCGGCACATTCAATCCAGGAGAGTCACAGACTTACACAATCACGTTTAAGGTAAAGCATCAGGAAACATGGCCAGACAACGGAATTGTAATCATCAACTCAGCAATACTTTCTTGCACCGAGCTTGATGATGTTGTTGATACTGCCATGGTTGCCATTGCACCAAGAAGAGTGGCAGGACCGCTTGATCTTGTGTGCAAATGGGGCAATCTCGATGCCAAGTCAAACATTCTCGACGGAAACGATCTTGCTCTCGAACTGTATGCAACCGGTGGCGGTTCCCCCTACGATTTCACTGTCGACTGGGGAGATGGTTCACCAAAGTCGCTCAAGACATCAGTTCCAGAATCTGACATCGTCAGAGTCGAACACACCTACGCTTCTGGTGAATACACGGTCACCATCAAGTGTGTCGACAAAGGCGCAAGAACAAAAATCGTTACCAGAAAGATCACAATAAAATAACCAAGCACCTTCAAACAAAAGCCGGATTCGTCATGAATCCGGCTTTTTATTTTTGGCACAAATAAAATGTTTCTAAAAGATTGCTTTTCTGATAATGATAACGGTTGTGCAGCTATTGTCTGGAATGGCCAGGTGGATTATAATTTTATATTGATCACATTTCTAAACTTGGACAGGAGTGCGACCATGAAAAAGATAGGTAGATTTGCACTTGCACTAGTACTCGTTCTAAATCTCGCCATTGCCAGCAACAGCACATCGGCTTATGTGACCTGGTACGGGGCTGGACTCTCTCTTTGGAATCCGTCAAACAACCCTCAGCCAACCGACATTCAGATAACGAGGGACAATTTTACATCGGATTGCCCATCCATTGCCTGGGATAAAGCCGGTTTCGCCCATGTCTCATGGTGGAGCGACGCAACCGGTAACCGGGAAATCTATTATGTCCACTGGAACGGCGCCGCCTGGGTCAATGCAGCCGGTCAGGTCTGGAACAATGCTACATACAACGCAAACGTGAGCCAGAATGCTGGCGCTTCCCAGTACCAGATCCTAAAACTCGACTCTGCCGGACGACCAAACCTTCTGTGGTGGGATCAGACCCAGAACGTTCATGGTCTTTACTTTGTCAGATGGAACGGCACAAACTGGGTGACTGCGAATGGAGCGCTTTACACTGGCGTAAACGGCAACGTTGCCCTTGCTGGTGGTGCAGGAACCATAACCAACTTCAAATGCTACTCATTCTCACTTGACTCAAGCAACAACCCGCACATTGCCTTCTGCGACACAATTTCCGGAAACAGCGAACTTTACTATATCAAATGGGATGGCTCAAACTGGGTCAATGTTAAAGGTCTGACATTCGACAATGTCACCGGTGCAAACGCAAACGTATCCAACTCGACAACTGATTCAAAAAATCCGAGTATATCAATAGGTCTTGATGGCACGCCGCATATCGCATGGCAAGAGGTGTTCAGCGTTACCGCTACAAACACCTATGCAACCCTCGACTACGTTTACTGGGGCGGTGCATCGTGGGTTTCAAGGGGTGGTTTTTCTTATAACTCTTCAACAAGAAACGCTGACATAACGGTTCAGTCTGGCTATGTCGCACACCCAAGAATGGTTGTGGACAAACAGAATACGGTTCATATCCTGTTCGCTTACGAAAATTCCTTTGTCAATCCGATCAGTGCCACACACAAATTCGATATCCACTACATAAAATCACTGGCAAACTCGAAGTCTTGGAAAAATGCAAAAGGTGAAGACTTCGACCTTGGTCAGATGAACTCAAATGTTTCAAACAACGGTGGTTATTCATACACATATTCGCCAGAGCCGATGGTCATCGATTCAAACGGCTACCCCCATATTGTTTGGGAGGACAACTCCTACAAAAATCCTGATTTTGCAAGCCTCGACATCTACTACCTCAGGTGGAACGGAACAGCCTGGGTCAATGACGCCGGGCAGACATGGAATCCGATTACCGGAAATGCCTGCGTAGTCAATACAACCATGGAATCATCATGTGCCGACATCGCCCTGGACGACAAGAACCAGCCTGTCGTGGCCTGGGAAGAGGATTCGTATGGCGGGATCACTGAGATTCTGAGCATCCAGCTTCAGAACTACGACATGGGCTACATTTTCAAGAAATCGGTTTCAATAAATAACGCCATTGCCTACAATGACGACGGCAAAACAGCAAAAGTGGGCGACAAGCTCAACTACAGCATGAGCCTGGACATCAATCCGAACCCGCTTGACCCTTATGCACCGTACGTTTTCGACAAGATACCGGACGGAACAACATACATTTCCGGCTCAATCTCACCAACCATCGACCTTGCTTACTCAAACGACAACGGAACAACCTGGACTGCCGGCGAGCCACCAAACGAATCACCTGCAGGAACAAGACTTCGCTGGGGGCCGTTATGGAGAGACTGGGTCGGTATGGCCGATTCAAGGTACAACCCAACGCTTCTCCAGTCTCAGCAACCGTTTGACATAAATGTATCAAGAACTCAATCACTCGGCAGGGCTTTCATGTGCCCGTCAATGGACACCGATTCAAACGGAAACCCAAACATCGTTTGCTGGGTTCCATACGGTTCGGCAACTGATCAGAAGATTTTCTTCTTCAGGTGGAGCGGGACAAACTGGGTGTCGATCGATGGTCAGGCTTACGTTCCAACAAGCGGAAGCGCAAACGCTGCCTGCGTCAACCCTGGGCCAAGCACCTCGGCTTATCCGATGATGGTCCTGGACAACTACGACAACCCACACATCGTATGGTACGAACGCTTCAGCCAGGCTCCGATAATGAACGGCGTCTATTATGTCCGATGGAAACCGGGCGATGGCTGGGTCACTGCTGACGGTTCAAAGTACAACTCGCTGCTTGGAAACGCCAGACTGACAAACTACGCCTGCAGCTCAACCACTTACCCTCCATCAATTTGCAACATCGATGTTGACTCCTACAACAACCCGCACATCGTGTTTGAAAGAAACTCAGGCGGTGGCACAAACAGCGTCTGCTACACCTACTGGGATGGATCACAGTGGAAAACCGGCAGCGGACAGGTGTTCAACAAGGATGTGCCAAACGCCGACATCTTCACGGCAACCGCAGGCATCTACGCAACCGTACCAAGAATCGACGTCGACAGGGAAAACAGACCCAACATCATCTGGACTGAAAACAGCTCCAGAGAGCTTTATTATGTCTACAGAAGCTTTGGGCAGTGGTACTGCCGTGACGGCAGCCTTTTTGACCCATCAAACCCACTCGCCACAAATGGAAGACTGAGCAGAACCGCCGGAAATACTGGTTGGGGCGAAATTTGCACTGGTACAGACGGATCAATCCATGTTGCATGGGAAGAGACAGTCTCAGCCGGCAATTCTGACATTTTCTACGTAAAATCCGATGACAACAAATGGTGGAACAATGCCCAGGGTCAACCGTGGGATCCTGTCTCCCTCAACGCAAACGTTACAAACGACGCGGGGCTGTCGAGATACATCTTCGTTGGTGACAAAATGGCGCTCGACTACAGGAACAGGCCTCACATCGTGTGGGAAGACAACTTTGGCAATCCCGCGCCTGTTGGCAACGAAGTTTGTTACACAAGGTGGAACGGCTCCGAGTGGGTGAACGTCAGAGGTGAGATGCATAGCCAGTTCCTTGATAACTACAATGTTTCAAGGTCTGTGGGCAGGGAATCCTCGTGCCCCTCGGTTGCAATCGATCTTAAAGAGAGACCGTACATGACGTGGGAAGAGGGCAATGATGTAGCCCCGGAACCATGCCAGGTCTATTTCCTCAGGAGACCGGAATACAACTTCAAGTTCTCGGTGAGAATCGACGACCCGTTTGATTACTCGTACACGCCAGTCACAAACGAAGGCTGGATTTGCAATGCCGGTGACGGAAACTGCCTTGACGCCTACAAATCAAACAGGGTGACAAATCCTGTCTACAAACCGTCCCCAAGTTTCCTGCTGCAAAACATTCCTGATGACATGGGCGTTTGCACGCAAGACCCGATAAACTTCACGCTGACAATCACAAACAAGGGTGATCTAGCCTCAACAAACACTGTCTGCAAATACATCCTGCCAAGAGAGCTCCAATACATTTCGTCTACGCCAACCATGTCTGTAAGCCAGAACACACTCATCGCAGACCTTGGAACCATGAACCCAGGCGCAAAGGTTGTCTACAAGATTTTCTGCAAGCTTGATCCAAAAGTTCAGGTTACAGACAGTCTGAACGTGATAACTGAAGCCGTGCTCACCTACAGCGAACTGGTCGGCGACGCAATAAAGAAACCAGCTTTTGTGAAGGTCAGCAACTGTCTTGAACGAAGACCGCTCCTGCTTTACACCGAATGGAAAGGCATCAACACCAAAACCTCAACCGGTGATGTTGGCCAGGAGATTTCTGTCAGCTTCAAACCAGAGTGGTACGATCACGGTGTTTCACCCTACGACTTCATTGTTGACTGGGGCGACGGCACACAGGAGAAATTCTTCGACAAAACCGGCGACAACCTCCTTACGTCCAAACACACATACGCCTCATCAGGCGAGTATAGCTTCTGGATCAAGGTCGATGATTCGGTGGCCAGATCGTACAAGGTGACGAGGAAACTGAACATAAAGTAGTAACAACCTGTTTTTGACAATGCCGGATACTTATGTGTCCGGCATTTTATTTTGAATGATTGTTGATTGACTGTTCTTCAACAGAAAGACACGGACAACCAACTTTTTTCACGTTAAAAAAAGCTAATGAAACGTAACCGATGAGGATCGACGGTTTCCTGGATGTGCAATCCTCGGGTTACAAGAAGCCTGCTACAGGATATAATTGAACAAATAACCAACAATGAGGATTCCCAGGCCTACAACGCCAAGGAATGTTGCGATGAGCGCTGGTTTGAGAACTTTTCTCAGAATGATTGTTTCCGGTAGTGAAAGGCCGATAACCGCCATCATGAATGCCAACACTGTTCCAAGAGCGGCTCCTTTGCCCAGCAACGCCTGAACGACGGGAATTATTCCTGCAGCGTTTGAGTAAAGCGGGATTCCGATGAGTACAGCCAGAGGCACAGACCACCAGGCCTGTTTACCCATGATTGAAGCCATGAGGTTTTCCGGTACATAACCATGAATTATTGCGCCTACCGCAATGCCTAAAATTACGTAAATCCAGACCTTGCCAACAATTTCCTTCACGGAGGCCAGACCGGCGTTGATTCTGTCAGACCAACTCAGTTTCGTTTCTTCCAGCGTTCCAGACATCGACTTGAAAACCCAGTCTTCAACATACCTGTCCATCTTAAGGCGTCCCAGTATCCAGCCTGCAAAAATGGCGATTACTACGCCGGTCGTAACGTAAAGCGCAGCGACTTTCCAGCCGAAGAGACCAAAAAGGAGTATGACCGCAACCTCATTTACCATTGGAGCTGAGATAAGAAAAGAGAACGTGATCCCAAGCGGAACTCCGGCTGACACAAATCCAATAAACAGGGGAACAGCGGAACAGGAGCAGAAGGGAGTGACAATGCCAAGCAATGAAGCCAGAATATTTCCAACAAACTCTTTACGCCCCATCAAAAGTCTTCGCGTTGTCGTTGGCGAAAAGAATGTGCGTAATATTCCGATCCCGAACACTACAAGCATAAGCAGCATTAAAACCTTTGGGGTGTCATATATGAAAAACTCAACAGATGAGGCAATCGATGATCCGGGAACCAGCCTGAAAACTGTATAAGTAAGAAATTTCGAAAATGCTTCGAGGTTGAGGTATAACAGAAACCATATTGGCAACGCAATCAGAATCAAAATGATCTTATCCCTGTTTTTCATCTTTCTCCTTTATCTTGCAGCACCCGATTTCAACTTTTATCGCTTTGACATTCACAAGGGCGTCAGCAATCTTTTTATGTGCAGATGAAAGAATCCTTGAGATCGTGGACTGATGGAGAAGCATCTGATTTGCAATCTGAACCTGATCCAGCTCTTCGAGATGCGTTAGCCTCAACGCTTCATACTCGTCCAGCGTCAGTACAACAGACTCCAGTTCTTCGTCTGACTTGCATGCCGGTCTGAAGCAACGTTCATCAGGGCTACAGTCAATCCACCGTGTTTTTTTTGGTCTCATTGAATCTCCATGTTATGAATAAGTATGCATTATAATTTTTGTGATCCCCGAGTCAACACGTTTTTAGCTCGTTTGATTAAGAATGACTGCACAGATGTAACTTGATTTTAATTTCAAAGTTTCTTAAATTCAAAAATATGAAAAAACTCCTCATCAAGGATGAAGAGCTGGAATCGGCGGTATCGGTGTTTTCAGCACTTGGCTCAACAAACCGGCTTCAGATTGTCATGGCGCTTGAGGATGGCAAGATGTCGGTTTCCCAGCTGTCAGAAATCGTCGGCTGCAGAATCTCTTGCATCTCCCAGCATCTGTCAGTTCTGAAATCTGCAAGGATAGTATCGGCAAGACGTGATGGACACGAGGTTTTCTACAGTATTTCCAAACCATGTGTCTCGACATTCCTGTCATGCCTGATCCAGGGCAATTGCGAAAAATGATGAAATGTTTTTTAACAAGGAGGAACAAATGAAGATTCAGGTTTACGGACCGGGATGCACGAAGTGCTTTACGATGGGCAGAAATGTCCGCGAGGCTGTGGCAAGGATGGGAATCGATGCCGAGATTGAAGAGATTCACGACATCAGTGTCATGGTGTCCAAAGGGATAATGATGACGCCGGCGCTTGGCGTTGATGGCAAAGTGCTCTCGTCAGGCAAGGCTTTGACAACAGAAGAGATCATCGAATTCATCAGGAGGAGCCAGTGATAAAACGTCTGATTGCCTTATCTTGTATCCTTATTTTAGCATCCTGTGGCGGTTCTGCAAACTTGCCATGCGTAAGCGACGACATGAATGGCACAACCAACAGCAAATCGTTCTACATAAACGATCTCAATCTTCCGACTGTCATGAAGGTCGGTCGAACAACATGCATTCCATGCAGAAAGATGTCAAAGCTCCTTGGTGAAATGGAGCCGAAGCTTGAAGGAAGAGCTGTTGTAACAATTGTAGACATCGATGAAGATCCTGATGCAATCAAGCGTTTCAATGTAACCGGTATCCCTGTGACAATCTTCTTCGATGGTCAGGGCAAGGAAATATACAGGCAGATTGGTTTGCTCGAAGAGAAAGAAATCACAGACTGGCTTATTATCTCAGGGATGAAACAATGAAAAAGAACTGGTTTAACATTCTTGTGCTTGTGGTCGTAATCGTCGCTGTCGGAGCAATCATCTTCCTCAAGACCTCGAACCCAAAAGAAGAAGTGGTCATGCCCAAAAAAGGCGAATGCACAGTTGTCTATATCGGTGGCATGCTTTGCAGGCCTTGCGAACTCCTCAAGCCCGTGTTCACAAAAATTGAGAAGGATTTTGCAGATAGAGCCACGATGATTCACATGTTGCTCAACAACGACAACAAGAATGCTTACAAAATTGACATGATTCCAACAATAATGGTCTTTGATGCCAGTGCCAGTGAAGTTACCAGAAAAATCGTCTCCGAGGAAGAGGTTAATGATGTCCCTAATTGGATTGATGGAGTTTTGAAGGGTTTGGGCAGATGATTGAACAAATAACCTCGGCAATCTCAAACAACCCGTGGCTGGCCCCCTTCATTGCGCTTTTTGCAGGGCTTCTGACGGCATCGAACCCATGTGTACTAGTGACCATCCCCTTGATGGTCGGGGCAGCCGGCGCCTATCAGGGTGAAGACAAATCATATTGGAAATCGATAAAGTTTTCACTGTGTTTTGTCGCTGGCATCTCGCTTTCATTTACAGCTCTCGGGCTGGTTGCCGGCCTTTTTGGAAATGCAGTCAGTCTTTCAGGCCCGATTTGGACTTATGTTGTAGCAATAATCTGCATTTTGATGGGTTTGATGTTTGCCGATGTTATCTCGTTTAACATAAAAATGCCACAGGTATTGACCAGACCCAAAACTGGTTTGTGGGGTGCGTTTTTTCTGGGGCTGATGTTTGGCGTCATCTCAACTCCGTGTGCTGTGCCAATCCTTGCTGTGCTCCTGACCTTGATCGCTTCAGGTGGAAGCCCTGTTTACGGAGGTCTTCTGCTTTTCTGCTACAGTATTGGCCACTCTCTTCTGATTCTCGTTGCAGGCGGTTCAATCGGGGCTATCCAGGCTTACATCAATAACAAGGGCCTAACAAATGTCTCTATGATAATTAGGAAGATAGCCGGCCTTTTGATAACGGCATTCGGACTGTATCTGCTTTATACCGCCTGAGGTAAAATATGAAAAATGATGGTTCCCTGAAGTTGCCCATTCTGGACAGGTTTTTGCCGCTCTGGATCTTTTTGGCAATGGCTCTGGGCGTGCTTGTGGGGTTTGTTTTCCCTGGAATCGGACAAATGCTTGACAAGTTCAAGATTGCAGGGGTCTCGTTCCCGATTGCTGTCGGCTTGCTCTGGATGATGTATCCGGTTCTTGCAAAAGTGAAGTACGAGGAGATAGGCCATTTTTCAGGCAAAGGGAAAGTGTTTGCGATAACCCTGATAATGTCCTGGATTGTTGGCCCAATAATCATGTTTCTGCTGGCACACCTTCTGTTGCCGGACATGCCGGAGTATCGAACTGGAATGATACTTGTCAGCCTCGCTCCCTGTATCGCCATGGTATTGATCTGGAACATGCTGGCAAAAGGTTCCAACGAGATTGCCGCCGTGCTTGTTGCAATCAATTCACTGCTTCAGGTGCTCCTTTATTCTTTCATGGGCTATTTTTATCTTGTGGTTGTGCCGGGGTGGTTTGGTGTTCAGGGAACCTATGTCCAGATATCCATGTGGGAGATTGCAAAATCAGTGCTTATCTTCCTTGGAATCCCGCTTGTCCTTGGCTTTCTGACCAGAAAACTGCTCGTGGCACGAAAAGGCAGAGAATGGTATGATGGAGATTTCATCAGGAAACTCTCGCCAACAGCCCTCATCGGGCTTCTTTACACTATTGTGCTGATGTTTGCGATGCAGGGTGAAAAGATTGTGACTTTTCCGCTGGATGTGCTGAGAATTTCAGTCCCGCTCTTATTGTTCTTTGCCATCATGTGGTTTTCAACCTTCATGATTGCAAAAAAGTCAGGTTTGAACTACAGCGACAGTGCGACATCAGCTTTTACGGCTTCCAGCAACAATTTTGAACTTGCAATTGCCGTTGCAGTGAGCATCTTTGGCATCGGATCAAAAACGGCTCTTGCCACGGTTGTTGGCCCCCTGATCGAAGTTCCGGTTCTTATCGGTCTGGTCTACGTTTCACTTTGGGCTCAAAGATTCTACGGCAAACCCCAAACGTCCAAACCATGAAAAAAATCCTGTTCCTGTGCACCGGCAACTCATGCCGAAGCCAGATGGCAGAAGGTTTTTGCAAGCATTACCACGCAGGAGTTTACGAGTGCTTCTCTGCCGGAATTGAAGCGCATGGGCTGAACGAACGCGCCGTGGAAGTGATGAATGAAGTCGGGATAGACATTTCTGGCCAGAAAAGCAAGACCGTTGCACAACTTCCTGATCTCGAATTTGACTATGTTGTGACGGTTTGTGGCGATGCCGATGAAAACTGCCCGTTCTTCCCTGCAAAAACCAAGAATTTTCACATCGGGTTTGACGATCCGGCAAAACATCAAAATGACAGGTCTAATG
>CAYYJO010000037.1:0-22040 GCA_964472265.1 uncultured Caldisericales bacterium
GTCTTTGACAAGTTTGGTTGTCTGCATCGGTGTTCCCTCATGGTCAAACGGGGCCGATTCAGGTGCGAAATCCATCAAACCGTCGTCAGTGAGGTTGATTCTCTTGTCAAATATCGTCTTGCCGTACTGACCGATGAATGGTGATACGCCCCTGAAAACATTTCTGCCGCTGAATGAAGAAAGGAGTATGGATATGGCGTGGGCAAATGCATCTGCCGAGAAAAGGACTTTGTATTTTCCAGTCTTTGCCGGGACGTTTTTCTTGCCCCACTCGAACTGGGTTTTTACTTTGTCTGTCATCTTTGAAATAGGCTGGTCTGGTCTTACTCCATTGAATCCATCGCCAACAGCCAGCATGTTGTCGTCTTTTGTCAGCTGGACGTAAGAGCCATAGCTGCAGCCATCTTTTTCGTACTCGCCTTCAAAATGGCTCGAAGTCCTGATGCGAACCTTCTGGTTTGATTTTGAGACCCCAGCGCCGATCTTTGCATCTTTGTCCAGTGATTTGAGCGGCTCAACAAGCTGCCTGCCCATTTCGATCATGCTTTCGATGGTCATTTCCTTTGTCGCCTTGGAGCGAATCTTCGGGCTTGTGAAGGGTGATCTGCCCGAGAATTCGATTTCAAAGGCCGAACCGTAAGGAATGTTGCCAAGAACTGCTTCAACCAGCTCCTTGTGTCCGCTTGGCTTGTAGGTTATGCCATAAGCCATCTTGCCGTCTTTCACGGCCCTGAGTGCAAATCCGTTTCTTTCAGATGCGTCGATGTCTTTGAGTTTTCCGGCCTCGAAGCCGACTGAGTCGGAAATCGTCTTGAAATTGACAATCTCCCAGGCGTCAAAGTTTCTTTTGCATTCTTTCACGAGGTTGTCAAACATGGTCTGCCTCACTTTCCTGAGATGACGATTTTCCTGATGCGGATCGACGGTGAACCGTGAGAGGTTGGAAGAGGCATCTGTCCGCCTTTTCCGCACCCGCCGACTGAATCAGGCTGGTGGAAGTCCGAGCCAACCATGTCGATGTTTTTGAGGGTGTCAAAAACGTTGCCCTGAAGGACTGAACCCTGGTACATCTGACCGAGTTTGCCCTTCTTGATTTCGTATGTTTCTGCTGCCGTGAAGGTGAACATCTCGCCGTTTGTCTGCCCGCCGAACACACCCTTGCAGAACATTCCGTTGTCAACAGAGGCGATGAGGTCATTGAAGCTGGTCTTGCCAACCTCGATGCAGGTGTTGCGCATTCTTGGGATCGGTGGGAACTTGTAGTTGATTGCCCTGGCGTTTCCTGTTGCCCTTTCACCCATCTTGCCGGCTGTCTCTCTTGAGTGGAGCCTGCCAACGAGTTTGCCTTCGCGGATGAGGTAGGTTTTTTCGGTGGGAACTCCCTCATCGTCGTACTTGAGGTAGCCCCTAACTCCGACATCAAGCCCAGTGTCATAAACATTGAGCATTTTTTCGCCGAACTGCCTGCCCATGCTCATGATCTTGGCCAGTTCAGGGTTTTCGTACACGTTGTCGCCTTCTGAGAGGTGGCCGAAAGCTTCATGGATGAAGGTTCCAGTGATGTGTGGGTCGAGAATGACCATGTATTCGCCGGACTTCACCTTGTCGCAGTCGAGGAGTTTGACAGCTTTGTGCGCTGCTTCCCTTGCTTCGTCTTCCATGCCAAGGAGCTTGTTCCAGTCTACTGAAGAGCCGGTCGAAGCCGAAGCGTTCTGGGTGTTGCCGTCGCGATTGGCCATGGCGATCAGGTTGCAGCCCATGTCCATCTTTTCCTGTTCAATGTAGGCGCCTTCGGAGGTTGCAAACCACAGTTTTGTGAAAACGTCCTTGTAGGCGACCCTTGTCAGCTTTATCAGCGGTGAGGCCGAAAGCATGATGTCATTGTACTTCTGAAGCAGCTCCATCTTCTTTGAGAGGGGAACCGACCTGATGTCGGTGATTGGAGTGACCCTGACATCATCGACAATCGGTTTGACAGGTGCCAGTTGGGACTTGCCACCGACAATGTTGCCAAGTGTTTTCGCCTGGGAGACAGCCTGCTCTACCTTCTTTTCAATGCTGTCCAGCGAGTTGAAAGAGACAAAGCTCCAGCAGCCCTTGTACAAAGCCCTGATCGCTCCGCCAAACAGCCTGTTGTTGCTCAGTTCGTCGATCTTCTTTCCGGCGATCTGAATTCCAAGCCTGCTTGTGTCCTCAATCCTTATTTCAAGATAATCGCAGTCCCATTTTTTAGAGACCAGTGCCTTCAAGGTTTCTTTCATCAAAAATTCCTTACCGGTTGCCACCGTTTTTATTAAGTTTTGAAACCAGTATATCACAACTGTAAATCCCCCTTTTTTAAAATTTACATGAAAAGATTTCCGGTTTTTCTCACGTTAATGGCATAAAATCGACATTAACGGATCATGTTCCCTTAACGGTGGGGTGGAAAGGCTGGAGCAAAGCGAAACCCAGGGCATTTGACTAATTCAGACAACATAATAAAATAAAAGATTGTACCCGGAGGTGCTGATGAAAAGGTTGTATGCAACGTTAATCGCATTGATGCTGTGTTTCTCGTTCACACCGGCTGTAAAGGCAGTCACTGCCAATGTCTTTGTCGATGCGCCGATAAACGGATCAATAGTTGACGCTGACGGAAACCTGGCTGCACGTGTCCGTTTCTCCTTTGAGGGAACCGGCAAATTCATCCTTTGGGGAAGGTTCATGGTTGATGACATCGTGGGCCCCAGCATCTACAGAACCCTTGAAGCCCCGTGCACCGATGAGGTGTTTGACACGACGCTTCCAACATATTTCGCAGGATCGCACAATGTTTACTTCGAACTTCTCTCACCAAATCATCTCAAAACCACGGCTTTCAGCTACACGGTCAATCAAAAATCTGAAAAGAACGTAAAAATTACCTCTCCAGAAAACGGGAGATCGGTTTCGCCTGGTGACACACTCGAAGCAAACGCTGAAATAACCATCAAAGGCGTCGGCGTGAAAAACATCTCCGGCTATTGGCTGATTGATTCAATCACAAGGATGCCGTTCACCCTCTCGGCACAGGTTGCAAACTCTGCAGTAATCAAAATAAGCCAGAATCTTCCAACTGAAAACTCTGGCGATCACAAGTTCAAGGTCGTCGTCGACTCACCGATCCAGGAGACATCTGACGAACTCACATACAATGTCAAAAACCTTGCACCTATCACTCTCAGGTTCGACACAAAAATCTCTGACCTCAACATCCAGCTTTCAGGAAAGGCAACCGTCACTCTATACGTAGACATCCTCGAGACTGGCACCTACACCCTCGACGGCGGCATCTACATCGATGGAATCCTGACCATACCGTTCACAAAAACCCTCACAGGTCCAGGCAGCTATCAATTCGAGTTCGAACTCCCGACAACCCAGGTTGGCGTTCACTATATCCAGTTCAAGCTCAACCAACCGGCGGCAATATCGTCAAACACTATCACCTACAGGGTTGTTGGACAATCCTGGGTCTGGCCTTACATCACCTATCCAGCCGACGGCACAACCGTAAATCAGGGAGAGTTCCTTGAGGCAAAGCTTGCTTTGAAGGTAGGCGGAAGAGGAACGCAAAAAGTCGTTGGCAAATGGATGCTTGACGACAATCCCTGGAGAGACTACGAACAGCTTCTGACCATCTCCTCTGACACAATCCTGTTTGAAAACATGCAGCTTCCAACCGATGCCCCAGGATGGCACAAGCTCAAATTCGTCATGAGCTGGCCACAGGCTGAGGTCAGCAACGAAATCTGGTACAGGGTCTGGGGCAGGGAACAACCGCCAAGCTTCATCAACATCACATCTCTCCCTCAACCGCCAATACCGCAGACAGAAACCTTCCAGCTGAGAATCCAGGCAAACGATGACAGAGGGATAAAGCGCTGCTATGTTCAGGTTGGTTCTGGCATTGTCGCTCAGCAGGATCTCGGAGGTCTCCAGGTTATAGACTGGACAACTCCTTCCCTTGGCCCATTCCCCCCTGGAAGCTACTTCTGGTGCGTGGTCATTGAAGACATTGACGGACTTGATGCAGAGTACACGGGGAGATTCACCGTCACCTCAGGCAAAGGCTCAATCGAAGGCTTTGTCATGGAGAAGGACACCAACAAACCGATGGCTGGCGCAACCGTCAGCTGCGGCAACAGAACAACAACGGCCGACACAAGCGGACACTACAGAATCGACATGGTGGGAACCGGCGAACAGATCGTCCAGGCAACACTTTCAGGAAAGAAAACCGGTGAAGTCAGGGTGAATGTTCTTGGTGAATCGACCACGGTTGCTGCAACAATTTACCTCGAAGATCTCGGCCCAGTGCCGGTTATAACACAGATTTTAACATCACCTGGCACTCTTTACCCAGGCCAGACCTACGACATGCACGTTTTCGTGAGAAACGATGGCAAGGAAGGCGGAGAGTGCGAAGTGGCAATATCCTGCCCTGACGGAATCATGATCGAAATCGATCCAGAAACCGGTTTCCAATATCCCTCGCAATCACAGGTTTTCCTGCCAGGCTCATACATCGAACATCGCGACGGCCAGCCGATCAGGGCAATCCATACGGTTGCAATCGTGAAATGGAATTCATGGGGTGCAGGCGTCACCAGAAAAGTCCTGCTCCGCTTCACGCCCGTTGACACAAAAACTTACCAGTTCTGGATCAGATCAAGAGTAAAAACTGGCAACTCCTGGGAAATTTCACCTCGTGAAAGCCTGACAATCGACCAGCAGGGCTACCCTGTCCAGGTCGAGAAGGTGAACGTCTATAGCAAACCATGAAGAAAACATCCCTGAAAACAAATATCATGAGGGTTGTGGGCGTTATGTCCAAACCATCGGTTGCGTTTTCAGGCATGAAACGTTTACATTTCAAAGAGTGTTTGGCAGTTATGAAAGAAACAGCCGTGAAAATTTCATTGTTGTTCCTGGCCATCTCTTTTGCGCTTTCTGCAACGCCGGCCTTCGCTTCCGACCCTGGTCAGTCAGGTTTTGCAACCTTCATTGGCTCAAACCCGATGTCCCAGCTTTGGAACATCGAAATGGACTCACTTTTGAAAACATCGCTCGTCAACAGCAACGGCATCGTGACCGTGGCTGTCTCTGGCGGTTTCGACATCATCTGCATTGAAAACGCAACAGGCTCAATCCTCTGGAAAACCCGCTCGCCAAACCAGCTCTCTGGCGTGCCTGAAATCTCGGCTACAAGAGGTTTGATAATCGCTTCAACCAAACTGGGTTCAATCGATGCCTACTCGATCAAAACAGGCGAAAAAATCTACACTGTGGCAACGGGATGGGATGAGTCCTCATCGCCGACCTTATCAGAGAAACATCTTATCGTAAGAGGCTTCGATGCCTCAGACTCAAGGTCTGGCGTTTCTGCCATGAACATCGATACCGGCAAAATCGTCTGGCAGACATCAACCATCCCTTCTGGCCAATCGCCATGCGCAAGCAACGGAGTGGTTTACCTGCTCGAAAAAAAAGCCGTGAAGGCAATGAAGGAAATTGACGGCAGCCTCGTGTGGAAGAATGGACTCCCATTCTCACCAGAGTTCGTTGCCGCCAGAGGCAAGACGATCGCAGTCGTTTCTGGAGAAAACATTCATTTCCTTGATCTTGAAAACGGCAGGATTGAAAAAACCAAAACCTTCGAGTCAAAAATTGTCAGAGCGCCATCATTTTTTGATGGCCTTTGCTACATAGTCACCGACTCAGGCAAGAAGATGACCTGCTTTGACATCTCAAGCGGGGCAGACATCTGGTCAACCGAAACCGACAGCGAATACTTCCAGCCACAGGTCTGGAACAACGGATTGATCGTCACAACGTCAAGCTGTGTGCAGATCGTTGACAGGCAGACTGGCAGGCTCCTCTGGGATGTTTCGGTTGTTGGCAAAATCACAGCCAATCCTGTAGCCATAGTCGATTACATGATCATACCGACCACACAAAAACTCTACGCTTTCAGGAACGCAGGCTTTGAAATCCACGTTGTGTCAAACTCTCTCGATCTTGGACTGATGACAAATGACGAGCCGTTCAGTTCAAGCAACATACAGGTTTTCAACCGTTCTGGGTCAATCCAGAAGATCTCTTGCCAGTCAAAGTCTTCATGGCTCAAGGTCATGCCCGACACCTTCGAGATAAAACCACACGACTCAATCGAGCTTCTCCTGTCGGCTGACATGAGGGAAGAGCCTTTTGGCAGCTACAACGCAAAGGTTGAAATCACCTGGTCAACCGGGCTTCGTGAACTTTCGGTTGCTGCAAGGAAAGTAACGCCACAGGAAGCAAAACCCCCGAAACCGGGAAAGCTCCAGATTGTCGAGTCAAGCCACGACTATTCGTCAAGGCTTGGAAAACCCAACCCCTCTTTCATCCAGCAGATTTCAAATGTTGGCGACGTTGAAATCGACTACACATTTTCAACCATCTCACCATGGATTCTGATCTCAAACCCATCCGGCAAACTCAGGGGCAAGGAAGCAAAAAAACTCGCTGTCTGCCTACTCACCGCCAAAGCACAGATGGGCAAAAATGACGGCCTGATAACTCTCACATCAATAAAATCAGGACAGAGCTTTGACATATTCGTAACTTTCTGGCGCGACCCAGGCGTGATGAAGGTTGTAGCGTCTCTGGAGCTTGGCTCTTCGATTGCTTCAATTTCAGGAATCAAGGTCAGGGCGAGACCAGAACCATATCTTTCAAATAAAACCCTCATGGTTCCGCTCTCCTTTGCCCAGCTCCTGCTCGATTGCAGACTGGATGAAGAAAAGGGTGGAGTATACAAACTCATCAGGGGTAACGTCTCCATCATTGCAACTGTCGGAAGCGACACAGCCGAAATTTTCACCCCATCAAAGATGCAAAGGCTCAAGCTTGCCTCACCGGTTACAATCAAAAAAGGTTGTGTTGTTCTGCCTCTGGAGGTTATAAGGTTTGCCTACGATGGCATGCTCAATTATGACGGCAAAACCGCGATAGTTGAGTTGAATCTCGATGAGCTCTGATTTTGAAGCCATTTACAACCAGAGCTGACATTTAACCAGAAGCAATCGTACAAATTTCTGGAAAGGAAGTGCAACATGAAAAAACTAACAACAATTGCTTTGACGGCAATAATTGCCTCTTCGCTTATATTTGTCTCTCCAGCTTTTGCCGGCAGGGGACAGGGGAACGGTGGCGGCGGTGGCGGAGGAGGCGGAGTTTGCCAGAACCTCGTTACAACATGGACTGTCGATCCTGACAAAAACACAATGGCAGCAGGTCAGGCTGGTGTTTACACGCTCAACGTAACAAACAACTGCGCGAACGCGCAAGACGTCAAACTCTCGACAACCGATGCAGGCATGACATTTGATCCGGCAAGCTTCTCGCTCAAATCAGGCGAAAAGACACAGGTGAAAGTCAAGGTCACCATGCCGGCCCAGAACGGCAGAAACGAAGTGTGGTTCACAATCAAGTTCGCATGTTCGGTTGGCAACGGCAAGGTTGTAAAATTCAGAATCAGATACACAAACCAGGTTTGCTGCAATTTCGTAGCAAGCTGGGTGACAAATCCAAACGGCAAAACAGCAGACAGCCTCACAGCCTACACGTTTCCGCTTGACCTGACCAACAAATGTTCCGATAAGATAACTTTTACACTCGAATCCTCCCACCCGGTCATGAAGTTCTCCAGAAACAACTTTTCAGTTGATCCTGGCACAGCCGGCAGGGTCAACGTGATTGTTGGCGCACACAACAAGAAGATCACCGGCAAGATAACCTTCAAGGTTACAATCAGGCCGGCTTGCGGTGCAGTGAAGATTCTGACATTCACACTCGTCTACAAATAATCATCACTTTTGAAAAACAAAACACCCCCTGATTAAGGGGGTGTTTTTTATTGGTGGGAATCTAATGTTTTATTATGACTGGATTTCTTCCTAGTTCAAATTCAAGTTTTCCGTCGACAGTCTCAACGGATGATATCTTGAAAAATTTTGGATAATCCGATTCCTTAACATCCTTACCGGTGTCTTTCTCAGGAACCGCCTCTGTCACTTCCCATTTGCCATTTTCGACATCTTCAATAACAATCTTTGTCGATTCCACGCCGCTCTCCCACCAGTCGAGCCAGCAGGCATAGACTGTTTTGCCGTCAACTGTGAGTTTCAAAACTGTTACCGAATCACCTGCTGGCAAGGTCTTTATGGCTGAGAGGTCACAACCGCCAAGCTTTTCAGACACAAGCCTGTAAGTCCAGTATGAAAGCTTCCTTACACCTCTGCCTTTGTCATATTCGCCTATGCCATCATATATCAGGCCGGTATTGTCGAAGTAATCGTTGTCATTGACATCGACAAATCCTTCAATCAGACCGAATGCAAGAAACACTTTTTCGACTCCGTAGCCGAGAGGGTGAACTAGTTTCCTGAACACATCGTTTGCCTGATCGTTTTCAGACTGGTAAGGAAGGTTCATGGGCCCGTCAGGTTTCCCGCTGTAAGAACCCATCTCGGTTATCCACACTGGAACGCCTGCAAAGTTATATTTATCCAGAGTCTTTCTTATCAATTCGTAGGATTGCTTGCACCCGGCATACTCCTTGAGAGTTCCGTACCAGTGAAAATCGAAAATATCGAAATATTTGCCATCCAGCGCCTCAAGGATGGGTTCAAAACCTTTTTTGAAGTTCGAGTCCAGTTTGTCAGGAAATCCTGTCGCACCACCGATGAGCACACAGCATTCCGTGTCAGCCTCCTTGATGGCTTTGTATGTTATCTCGAGGAGTTTGGCGTAGTCTTTTCTGGCTCCGTTCGGCTCGTTGTCAACCTGCCAGTACTTTACAGGATTTTTCAGGTTTGGCATGTCTTCAAATCCATCACCGTCATATCTTTCAACGGTTGCTCGAACAAACTTCTTGTAAGATTCTATATCTTTTGGCAGGTATGTCCTTTTTGAAGCGAAGTATCCGTGATCTTGCAACCCTGTGTCGGCAGTGATGTTGGCGCAAATTTGCAATCCCTGTGGCACTTCACCATAGAGATTGTCAAACATTGAAAAATCATAAACTGGCTTGTTTATATCCTTCTGGATGATGAACTGGAAGGCATAAACTGGAGGTCTGTGCCATCCCACGTTCATTTTCAGGGCAGCTTCAAACGATCTTGCGTCCTGCCTGCCGTAAGAGATGGAAGCAGGATGCATTCCAAAGGGCAGGTCAACCTGCCGTGAGTTCAGTTTTCCCGGAACAATCGACAAAAGCAGCATGAGTGAAACAGAAACCGAAACAATCCTTATGGCCATACCGTACCTCCTGATCTTTAAATATATTACGCTTGAAAACAAATCCAGTCAGGTGCGTCTGCCACAAATAAAAAAGGCTCCCGAATCCGGGAGCCTTCTGATTATGGAATTATGCTATTTACGTTCCCAGACATCGTAGCTGTTCACAAAGAATCTGTCCGGGCCGAAATTTGTAATGCTTCCTGTGAGTCTGACAATCTGTCCATCAGCAGGTTTTTGCTGGTTGCTGTCAAAAACGAGGGTGTATTGTTTTTTCCCGACCGTGACTTTTCCGCCGATTACATCGAAGATGCCGGTCGTATCAATGGTTGCTACTGATCCAGGATTGGGGAGGGCTTCCACTTTTGCCTCAATCTTTCCATTTTTGATTTCATAAGGAATTCCCAGTGATTTGAACGAGAAGTCGAGGTCGAGGGGCGGTTTGGACTGGTCGTATTCGAATGGGTCGGAGAATATCTGGTTCTGGCTGAGTTTGACGGTTTGCCCATTAACAATGGCCTCATCCTGCCTGAGGAACATGAAGAGTTTGCCGTTGCCAAGCCTGTACTGGTAGCACGATGATGTTGGCGAACCAGCGGCTGTCACACCAGACTGGATTGCCAACCTGACCTGGGGAATCAGGCGGTGTGATATCTTCCACACACCATCAACCATCACGGCATCGAGCTTGTTGGGATCGAGAACAATTGTTTGCGAAACTTTTTCAAACCCATCGCCGACTTGCCAGACAGATACAGGTTTTTTTATGTTTTCATTGATCAACTCGACGACAACCTTCTGACCAACAGCAACACTGAAGCCTGCAGTTTCAAAAGTCTCCGTCCTGCCATCGGCATCCTTGACATCAAAAGTCGCTGCACCAACACTAGCGACTTCGCCATTGAAGGTGAATGAGGCCATTGATTTATAAAAATCCCTGGCTTCGCTAACCGACAACTTTTTAATTGAGGTGACAACATAGGTTGTATCTGGCATCTTCTGGCAGAAGACCGTGATGGCATCGCCCCATTTGAAGTTATCAAGGTCTGTTTTGCTCTGGACATAAAGGGTTACGGTTTCGTCAAAGTTTGTTACAGCCTTTACGCTCCAGTTTTGTTGGTTGACAGCAAGCGGCATGACCGTAAACCACAAAGTTGACTGGTTGTACTGATATTCGTTGTATTCGTAAGATATTTTCACTGTTCCGGATTGTTCGTCAAAGGTGTAGGTGCCATTTCTCAGTCTGACAAAGTCGTCAACAGAGCAGTAGATGGTGTCGTTAACCCTAATGGTTTTGTCCTGGAATTTGAAATTTCGGAACTGGCTGTCCGTATTTGGAAAGAAGGTAAAAGCAGTGCTCAGATACACGTAAATCCTGTCATTCCACTTGAAGACATCACCGGTTGACTCAGGGTAGCCAAAGAGAACAAGCGTCTGTTCATATACTTTTTTTATCTGCTCGAGCTGTCTGGAATATGATTTTACTGTGATCTTTCCACCATCAACAAAACCAGTGATGTTGTAGCTTGCGTCTTTGACAAAGAATGCAGAAAGATTCCAGGTTTTTTGTGGCAAAACAAGCTCGAATCGTGCGCCATTGCCGTCAACTGCAACAGGGGTTGCTCCTTCAGTCAAAACCTTGAGGGCCATTGTTTCTGCAGCTTTGCCGGTTTTGCAGTCAAAATACTTTGAGTTGTCCAAAGCTGAGATCATTCCCTTTGTTGTATAGCCTGTGACTTGAACGCAATCACCGATGTCTGCAATTATCATCGAGTTTTTGCAGTAATACTTCTTGCCTTTTTCTTCAAAAATGGAGCCAAAATCATCTTTCCCAACACATGCGTATTTGTGAACGCCGTATGAACCAGGGTCGATGTCCCTTGTTTTTGCAACATCAAAAGCCTGGAAATACCTTTGCCCGTTCTCATCCAGGTTCTCAAAGACGTCTATTCCAAGCAGGTCGGCTGGTTTTTTGCCAGCAAGGAGCTTCTTGTTGGCAAACTTGACCGTGGCCTTGTCTTTCATGAGCACGATTCCTTCGAGCTTTCCACCCTTTTCGTCAACCGATGTAACGTCAATGAGGGTTTTGGGTGTCATGCTTCCACAGGCCATTGGTGTTGGAACCTTGATCGTAACTGACTTTCCGTTTGATGAGTATGTGGCTTTGAACACCTCACATACAAAATCAAGCGGGACGAGGAAGGATTCGTCTACAAATCCCGATTCACTCGAGAGCTTGACCTCTGACTTCTTGCCGTCCTTCTCCCAGATTGCCGTTGCGCTTCCGGTTTCAAAAGTGATTGTGTTTTTGTCACCGATTGCGAGCATCATCTTCATCGACTTGAGATCGAAGTTGACCGAGACCTTCTCTCTGGTCATGTAGTATGGCAGGAGGTCAATTCCAACCATCCAGACGCCGGAGATGTTCCTGGTGATTGCGTTTACATTGTAGCTTCTGAAAACTCCGTCATGCCTTATCGATGAAAGGCCGTCCCAGAGGGTGATTGTTGATTGTGAAATGTCGGCAATCGGTGCAAAGTAGATCGGATCATATCTGTACCCATTGACAAAGTAGGAGTTGACAATGAATCTGTAGTTTTTGCTCTTCTCAATACCGGCAAGCCCGAGCTTTCCCATTGACAGTTTTACATCCCTGCCGTAGGTGTCGTGGCCGTAAACCATCTTCGTTTCTGGCAAAACGTCGGTCACCTGCATGGAAATGCTCTGAACCGAAGTTTTTTTTGCGCCTTCCGTTATTGCGTCGGGAGGTGTGAGCGTAATATTACCTGTTGCCTGGTTGTAGGTCATCTTGCAGCCAAAAATGTCAGCTGTCTGCCTGAGCGGGAGCATCAGAAATTTGCCAAAAACCTCGGCCTTCGGGAAGAGCTTGACCGGTTTTGTATTGACATAGCTGTTCACATCGCCTGCATATAGATTGACACTGATGAACGCGTTGTAGAAGATGACCGAAGATTTGCTCACGTTTATAACCGGCACCAGCAGCTTGCTGAAATCATTGGCGCTCATCATTATCCTGTCTTCAACGCTGAGTTTCGAGTATTCCTTCGACCAGTTTACAAACGGCTTCTGGTAGAACTTGAGGATGTCTGTACCAATCTTTACTTCGTCACTCCCAAGCCTGAAACTCACTTCTTTCCCCGAAATCGCCTTTGTCTGGGGTGTAAAGCCTGAAAAAGCAATGATAAAAGCTGCAACAACCAATAACAATCGTTTCATGAACATACCTCCGCTGGCAAGTTCCCAATCTTATAATCTAATTACGGTTGGGGACACTCGATTGGTTCAATCGACTGGGCAAACAGTTCAAGTTTGTCAAAAAGCCAGAAGCTTCGGAAAATCCCTTTAATGCATGAGCCTGGTTTTATGTCCTTGAGCTGTGTCAGGTCTGAAACCCTGATTTTATACAGCATATCCAGCGATCCTCCTGTCAGCTCCACCCCGTTTACGGCGAGAATGCTGTCAAACGGTTCCTCAGATATCGAGGCTGTCGCTTCAAGTGGGATCGGACAATACTTCATTTCAGCAACAATTGTCTTTCCATCATCTGTCACAGCAAACACCAACCCGATGGTTGAAAATATCGTTGAGAGCGGAATGACAATTTGTCCTTCATAAAAGCCCATCGGAACCGGAATTTTTGTAACGACACCATCAATTATCGCTTCGTTTTGACCAATCCAGAAATTGATCACATGCCCCCAGATGCTGATCCTGTAACGGCCGTCCATCTGCATCACCCTGACCGATGAAGGGAAGAGTCTGGAAAGGGCATATTTGGATATGCAAGGCTCGCCGTTGACCATCTTTATCGGATACCCAAGATAGATGTCCTTTTCGTTCTCGACGGTTGCAGTTTTCTCACCGACCCTCAGTGTCACCTTTCTGACCATTGGTTCTGGCAATTTGTTGAAATGCCACTTGTAGAGTATCTGGTAACTGTTTGTTCCGATTTTTTCAGCTTCAATGCCTACGTTCTGGCCTGCCTGAAGAAGGCTGCAGTCTTTTGAGGATCTGGGGAGGATACACCTGAAGGCATTTCCGTCCTTGTCTTCAACCGTGATTTCACGCTTGTCACAGTCAACAGATTTTATCGTTCCAAGGATCACTTCGTGGGTCGTCTGTCCTCCGCCACACGGGCAGTCGGCTGGAGCAGGAGTGTCAAACACAACAAACTCTGTCCAGCCGTAATTTTTGCCTGAGAAGTTGTAGCACATGCCAGGCTTCAATGTACTCACATCATTTTTATCCAGGAACAGGAAGCTGACCTTTCTTTTAAACTCATCGGTTGCATTGGCCGTCATCTTGTCGACATCCACCTTGTCAACTGTGGCACAGAAGGCAATTTCGCTTGCCTGCTGGTAGTAGTTGCGGCTGAAAATCCTGATGTTCAAAGTTTCCTTATCCACTGACACAATCTTGTGTGGAGCAATCTTTGCCATGTCGTCAAGGTCGATGTAAGTTGCTGCGCCGATGTAAAGCGGTTCGGTTTTGAATTCCAGGCTTGTGCCGTTGAATTTGAAGCTTTTCGAGCCAATGTTTACTTCAACAACATTTCCAAGCTCATCGATATTTCTGATCATGGGCAGTTTATAGGTCAACGGAAAGAATCCAAGCAGGTTTAGTGAAACGTACGTTTTATCGCCATACCTGAAGGCAAAGGACAGGAGTGAATTCTTACTCTTGGGTTCAGGCACAAGCGGAATCTTCTTGTCAACATAATTCAGCGTGTCTGTCTTTTCGTAGTCAATTGCTTCGATTACAACTCCACGCTGGAAACCCCTGATCAGATACCTCTGGCCATCCTCCAGTTTTGAGTCCAGATCCCACGCTACTTTTGGGAAATTAATCCTCCAAAGTTTGCCGGCATCGTCGGTTCCCTGGATCACTCCGTCTTTCTTGGAAAGGACTACTGATATGTACTGGCACGGATCGGCCTTTTCGCAATCGACCATACAACAGTTGCCCATTGAGAGATTGCCCTTGTAATCGTACTGAAGCAGTCCCCTTATACACATTCCGGCCTTGTAAACACCGGTAAAGAAAAGGTTGACAGTCCTAACATCTTTTTCTCCATCAAAAAGAATCTGGGCCATTTGACCGTCAACAATGTATTTTATCTTGCCTGTCACAATGCCTGGTTCGTCCAGATATGTGAAGATATAGCTGTATCCCTTCAGGCAGCTTGTCATGAAGAATTTTGAGTTTCCGTCAAGGTCTGTGACCTGTTCCATGACGGCCGTGTAGTATCCGCCTGCTTCAAGCTGGCTGCAGTCCATCTTTTTGCCGTCAATCACTGAAATCATAATTGGACCCATTGAATAATCGTTGGCCTCAATTGTATTTTTTAGGCAGTCTACGCTGTTAATCTTTATTGAATATGATTTCATGGTTGATATTTGGGGCATGGTGTCGAGCGTCAGATCAATTCTGGATTGGTCTTTCGAAACCTTTATTTCACCACCGTTTATGGTGTTGAGCGCTGATACAGGAACAATAACGATGCCGTCCTGGAGTATCGTTTTGCCATCCATGTGGACAAGTGTCTCAGGTTTTTCGGAATCAAACCAGAAATCCTTGTCAATTGAGAAGATGTAAGTCTTGCTTGAACGATAGATTTTTACCTGTCCTGCTGTCATGTCGCCGGGGAAGACATAGCCGTAGATGATGGTGGCCAAATCGGTTATATTGATGTAAGATTTGCCGTCAACCCATCTGAAACCGTATGAAAGCTGTGTTGAAACACCGTTTGTAATTATAAGCCTTTTCTCTGGCAGAATTGACAGATATCCCTTGTCAAACTCAATGTTTTCCTTTGCCAGGTGATACAGTTTCCAGCTGTCACCGGTGGATTTTAGCACTGTTCTTATAACATCGCCCGGCTTGACGTTTGAAGTTTCATCACTGGTCTTGAATTCGATCAACCTGGATTTTGAATCAACAATGGTTATCTTGCCTGCATCAACTTTCTGAACCTTCGCAAACGTGTTGAGAACCGTGTCTTCAGAAGCTGTAAAAAAACAGAACGGAAACTCTGCCGCCATCTGCTTCTTCGAGTCGTCGTAGGTTGCGCTACCGCCCGAAAGTTCGGCAATGACCTTGACTGGAATGAAAGTCCTACCGTTTTCAATGATCAGTCCTATCTCGACATCCCTTGCAGCACCATCGACAAAGGCAGTGGTTGAGCCAACGCCAATCTTTATCGATTTGGAACAGAAGGATATGTCCATAGTCTTGTCAGAAGGATTGTAGATGATAGATGCCCCCACAATCGAGGAAAAATCGACGATCGACATCATGAATCTGGATTCCTCAGGTAGGAGGTTGTAAGTTTTGTTCGCCGTTATTATTGGCTCAGTCATCAGCTGAATCTGATTCCCCTGAACACTGGCAGTTTTTACACCAACGGTAAGCACAACCGTTTTTGTCTGCACATCAGCCCTGGCGCCAACCGGAACAAACGCCAGCATTGCAGCAATAACAACTGAAATTATTCTCCCAAACATGTTTCCTCCTCTATTTTTTTCCTTCCTGACACAAACATGTCAGGATTAATCTTGCTTCTTGGAATTGGAACAATTATGTCGTTTTGAATGTCCTCCATGCCTGATTAATTGCACTAGTCATCACCCTTTTCAAGTGGCTTTGGCTACGCTCCGGTTAAACGGCGAGCAAAGTTTGCGGGTTTTTTGCGCCAATATTCCCCGGTTATCCAAAACAGAATGCTGTCCTTTTTACAAAATTGTCTGATGAGATGAATGTTGCCCATGAACACTCTAACATTAAGCGGTTTGCCAGGATTTCGGAAATGTTTCCCAAAATATCTTGAATGCTGATAGGTCCGCTGAATCAGATATATTACTTTTTAGACATAAACCTCTGTTTAATTCAGGTGTTCTCTCGTAACATCCACTCAATGCCCGTTCAAACTGACAGCAAGCATCGGTCACGCCCAGGAAGCCAGGTACCGCCTCTGGTGTTCGGTCAGCTCGTCGATTTTTACGCCTACCGAAGCAAGCTTGAGGCTGGCAACTTTCCTGTCCACTTCTTCAGGAACCTTGTGCAGTCTCTTTTCCATTCCCTTGCCTGACTTCAAGCCCCAGTGAAGGCTGAGAAGCTGAAGCGAGAACGACAAGTCCATGATTTCAGCCGGATGGCCGTCTGCACAGGCAAGGTTCACAAGCCTTCCCTCGCCCAGCACGTTGAGTTTCTTGCCTGACGAAAGCGTGTATTCGGTTATGTTTCTCCTGGCTTCCCTTGTGGAAACCGCCACTTTCTTCAACTCGTCCATCTGCACTTCGATGTCGAAATGACCGGCGTTTGAAAGGATGCACCCATCCTTGAGAAGCTCGAAATGCCTTGAATCTATGATGTTTGTGTTGCCGGTTGCTGTGACGAAGATGTCTCCAAGAGGTGCTGCATCTGCCATCGGCATGACCTGGAAACCATCGAAATGGGCCTCCATGGCTTTGATCGGGTCAATTTCAGTCACGATGACGTTTGCTCCCAAACCTCTCGCCCGAAGCGCAAGACCTCTGCCACACCAGCCAAAGCCGGCGATAACAACGGTCTTTCCGCAAACGGTGAGGTTGGTGGTTCTCAGAATGCCGTCCCAGCTTGACTGGCCTGTTCCGTAGCGGTTGTCAAAAAGACTCTTTGACTGGGCATCATTGACGGCTATGACTGGAGCGGGTAGCTTCCCTTCGGCAGCTAGCGCTCTCATCCTCTTCAAGCCTGAGGTTGTCTCTTCGGTTATTGCCACAACCTTGTTCTTCCTGCCGGACTGGGCGAGTTCGACAGTTAGATCAGCGCCATCGTCGAGGATCAGGTCAGGATCGATTGAAAGCACGTCCTGAATACATTTTTGCTGGTCTTCCGGTGTTATTCCGTGCCAGGCAAATACGCCGGCTCCTCTGGATGCAAGCGAGGCTGCAACATCATCCTGTGTTGAAAGCGGGTTTGAACCTGTGATCGCCACTTTTGCCCCCAAACCCACAAGGACTTCGGCCAGATAAGCAGTTTTGGCCTCGAGGTGGATAGACATGGCCACCGAGACGCCTTTGAACTCGCCATCAAGCTCCCTTGCAAGTCCTGACAAAACCGGCATTCTGGGTTTGACCCACTCGATTTTCTGATGTCCCGATGGTGCCAGCTTCTCGTCCTTAATCCTGCTCATGTTTGCCTCCTTGGATAAATCCATTAAAATCGATTTGAAGGCAGGTGTAAAGTGTTTTCAGGTGAGAACAGGCGAAAGTTCATTGTTATTACAATTCTGGCGGTTCTTTTTACAGGTTATGTCCTGATCGACAAGTCGGGCATCCTTAGGGGTCTCCAGCTTCCAACTGGCCAGGAGTGGTATTTCAACCTGATCGAGCTGATATTGCCGCTGGCCATTGTGGGACTTTCCATCTGGAAAAGACAGTGGTTGATGACGTTGGCATCTGGCTTGATACTGGGTTCAGCCCTGACTGATTTTGCCGTCAGGATGCAGTTTTTTCCGAACAGCCTATATTACCTTTCTCTTGCACTGATGTTCCTTGGCTGTGCGGTCATGATTGTTGTTTCATACGGCCAGAAGCTCTCTGCAGCATGGGCACGATGGCTTGGACTCATACCAGCACTATCTGGTCTGGCTTTTCTTGTGCTCTTCCCGCTTGATGCAGGTTTTTACAGTATCCTGATCGCAGTCTTGTCAGCCGTCATTTCCTTCAGTGCCGCTTATCTTTGTTTTGCTGGTTACGGTGAAATTCTGGCTTTTTCAGGTTTTCTACTCATGGCCTCAAAGTTTGCCGTTTATGGAAACGCCTGGATAGCCTGGTTAACACCGTTATTTGCTGCGGCAGGATTTTTTCTGGCTGGGCTTTCAACAGTCTCTGTCCAGGGTGAGGGTGTTGACAAGGATTAGCCGTCATTTTATCATCTTCCCAAAGGAGCCGGAAAGACATGAACGTATGCCCGAAATGCAAAACATTGCTTGATCCAAGCATCACTGTGTGCCCGGAATGCGGGGAGGATCTGTCAGACTACGAACTTGAAGAAGTTGAAGTCGGCGAACCAGAAGTGCTTTATCAGGCCAGAAACATGGCCGAAGCGCAGTCAATCGTCGAATTCCTGCGCGACAACAACATTCCGGCAACCATTCTGGAAGGCCAGTCCGAGCTTTCTTCGCTAACCACCTTCCGACCAATGAGTGCAACCGACATCATCGTTGGGTCAAACTCGTTTGAAGAGGCGCAGGAACTGCTTGAGGAATACCTCAACGCTGAACCGATCATGGAAGACGAGTGGGACGACGAGGATGAAACCGAGGATGAGGAAGAAATATCGGGAGTGGGAGAAGTTACAGAGGAAGAGGACAACTACTACTGACGCATATGAAGTTTAGATGTCCCTGATTGTGTTTGCTACGCCTTCACAATCATCTTGGAAGCGATCATGCCGATATACATCACGGCCAGTCCAAGCACTACCTGAAGCGCAATGTTTGCCAGAGCCATAAGATAGTTTGTTTCTTTTATGAACTTGCCGGTTTCAAACAGAAAAGTCGAAAATGTAGTGAAAGCGCCCATGAAACCAACAAGAATGAACAGCGAGTAATCTTTTTCAAGCACTCCAGTAATATTGGCCAGACCCCACACGAACCCAAATAGGAAACAGCCGGTGATGTTTACAAGAAGAGTTCCTGTTACAAAGCTCTCTGGAAATATCTTTCCTGCAAGGACATTTAGCCCATATCTTGAGATGGTTCCCATCGCCCCGCTCACTGCCAGCAAAACAAGATTCTTCATTCCATTCTCCTGAAATGTTTTTTAGAAGTCATCATCCATTGGCTGGCGTTTGAAGGGAGACCTCATTCCCAAAGAATTTCTTATCGTTTTTTTGGGGTGATTCAATTAAACAATAGACTATATACATTATCGTTGATAAAATAAAGATTCAATTGCCTAAATTACTATTTTCTATTATTTACTGATTTTGTCTGCTTTCTGCAATAAATTCACAAAATTATCCCGACCCAACTCGATGGATACTACGTTTTTTGCCCATGATTGACCTTTAAGGTTCCAAAGGGTACACTCTAGTTACCAAAAAGGTATTCTTAAAGAGGTTACTTTGGCAAAAATACTGGTGATTAATCCCGGGTCGACCTCGACAAAGGTCGCCCTCTTTGAAGACGAATCGAAAGTGGCAGAGGAGAACATCTGCCATAGCAATGATAAACTAGCTACATTTTCAAAAACAGCCGACCAGGCTCCATACAGACTTGAAACAATCCTCGAGTTCATGGCAGCGCATGGCTGGAAGGAATCAGACCTCACCTGTGTGGTTGGCAGAGGCGGCCCACTCAAACCAATGGCTGCCGGCACATACACAATCAACGACAAAATGCTTTCTGACCTCATCGAGGCAAAACGAGCCGATCATCCAAGCAACCTTGGCGGAATCATCGCTGACATCATAGCAAAGAAAAACGGGATTCCGGCTTTCATCGTCGATCCGGTTTCGGTTGACGAGTTCACGGATGTCGCAAGGGTCGCCGGAATGGCGGAATGCGAAAGAGCCTCACTTGGCCACGCCCTCAACATCAGGGCAGTCTCCCGGAAGGCTGCACAGGACATGGGCAAAAAACTTGAAGAGGCAAACTTTGTGGTGGCTCACATGGGTGGCGGAATCTCGGTTGCACCGGTCATGGGTGGACGAATCCTTGACTACAACAACGCAAACGAGGGCGGACCTCTCTCACCGGAAAGATCAGGCGGACTACCCCTTGCCAGCCTTATAAACTTGTGCGCAACCGGCAAATACACAGAAAACGACATCAAGGTGATGACAACAAAAAAAGGTGGACTTTTTGCCTACCTTGGAACAAACGATGTCAGGGAAGTGCTCGCCCGAATCGAACAGGGTGACAAAAAAGCCGAAGTTGCCCTGGAAGCCATGATCGCACAGGTATGCGAAGAGATCGGCGAAATGGCTACCGCTTTAGAAGGAAATATTGATGGCATCATCCTCACCGGATCGATTGCCTACTCACCCATAGTTACAGGAAAAATTGAAAGCCAGACCAGCTGGATCGCCCCCACAATCAGGATGGGTGGACAGATGGAAATGGAAGCCCTTGCCCTCGGAGGCCTTCGCGTCCTCAGGGGTCTGGAGCAGGCAAAGGAGTATTAAAAATGGCACACCTCCAGGATTTCATAGAGCTGCCCACAAAAGACAACCTGGCAAAATTTCTGGAGGAGGGAGTCAAGGTTGAAGGCAGAGACAGAGTCAAACTTCAAAGAAAACTCCTTTCGGATCCGCTCCAGGGACTCTGGGACATCCTCAGCCAGGGCAACGTCGGTTTCTCAGGTTACCAGCTGCTAAGACTCGGAATGCTTTTCGCTCCGGACGACGACCTCAGGGACATCAAGCAGGCATACGAAGCTCTCGTCACTTTTGACGCATGGACAAAGGTCGATGAAACCCTCAAGAAATGCCGCAAATATTTCGGTGGTTCCGCAGCCTACTGGGCGCTTTTGATCGCCGACAGGACAAAACCCGACGTTATCGAACGCTTCAAGGGCTACACAGGGTTTGGCTCAATCCCCCCATATCTCATCCTCAGCTTCTGGCCAACCACATATTCGCTGGTCAGGCTCAAATCCTCAGCAGCACGCGAATACCACCACATGATGAGGTCATCGCTGTTCCCGGTCGGATCGTCAAAGTTCAACCTGGCAGACGCAATCATCAACGAGGGACTTGCAGAGCTCTTCATTGAGGAACAGTTTGGCTCTTCATTCGTTTCAGAGATAGCCACAAGCCTCGACCGTGAACAGGTGCAGTCAGTCTGGCACAAGTACAAGCCAAACCTCAAGATAACGGCCATGGATCAGCAGAGGCCATTCCTGTACGGAAGTTACACAGTTGATCTCCCGTACTGTGCAGGTTTTGCCGTTGGTTACCAGATAGTGAAATCGTATGTAGACAAGCATAAAGACACTAACTCAGGCAATCTTATCGCCTACCCGGCCACGAAAATCATCCAAGGCTCGGAATTTGCATGACAGGGAATGGAGGAGATTTCATGATCAAAAACTTTGATGAATTGATAGCCACCGCTCAGGGAAAGGGCAAAAAGAATCTCGTTGCAGCAGCAGCCGAAGACATCGTAGTGCTTGACGCCATCAAGATGGCGGTTGAAAAGAACCTCATCAATCCAATCCTCGTCGGCGATGAAGCGGAAATCAGAAGAATTTGTGCAGAAAACAACATAACAGATGTCTGCAACTGGCCGGTCATCAACGAACCAAACAAGCAGAAAGCTGCAGAAAAAGCAATTGAAGTCATCAGGGAAGGCAAAGCAGAAATCCTGATGAAAGGTCTTGTCGGAACACCGATCCTTCTGAAGGCGGTGTTGGACAAGGAAAAAGGCCTGAAAAAGGCTGCAAAAACTCTCTCCCACGTCGGCCTCATCGGCACAACCACCTATCCAAAGCTGATCCTTTTGACTGACGGTGGAATGGTTCCAGCCCCAACGCTCCTTGAAAAGGTTGACATCATCAACAACGCCCTCGTTGTCGCCCGCGCAATGGGCATCAACCCGATCAAGGTCGCATGCGTCTCATCCCTGGAAACGGTTTCGGACAAGGTTGTTTCAACCATGGACGGGGCGATTCTGGCAAAAATGGGTGACAGGAAGCAGTTTGGCAAGGACGTTATCATTGATGGCCCAC
>CAYYJO010000038.1:0-21335 GCA_964472265.1 uncultured Caldisericales bacterium
GTTTGGTATGTCAATAAATCTCCATTTATTCTGGAGGGTAAAGCCGAGCCGGGGAGTCAGGTTGGAATTGACGGACAAAACCTATTCACATACACAGATGAAAATGGCTCGTTCAAGATTTATCTCGATGTAACCGAAGGTGGCAATTTTTTTCAGGTGGTCTCCCAGAAAGACGGAGTCAAGGTCACAAAAGACATTTATGTTGAGAAGGATTCGACACCACCGGTTGTGACCTTGTTCATCGGAGGCAAGACATTCACAGATCAGGAAATAAACCTTGATGCCAAAGATGCCAAAAAAATCGACGTTATTTGCTTCACCGATCCAGGTTGCAATATAATTGTTGACAACGCAACACAGGAAGTGGACGGAAACAGGATCAGGCTGCAGATAGAATTAAAAGAGGCTCCATCAAAAAATTCTAGTCTGATAAATGTTATTGATAGATATGGTAACGAAACCAACGTAAACCTTGGCATAAATAACATTCACACGAAAAGAATTCACATCGGTGTAAATTCTGAAAATATGGATATTGACAATAGATATATTTCAATAAACAAAATAAAGACAAGGAATGGAACATTTATGCTCAACATCAGGCTTTTCTGCGAAGCGATCATTGGTCAGCTTTCGTGGGATGTAAGCGCAAAAATCTCTATCATAACCGCTGGCGACAGCAAGCTAATATGCAGAGCAAACGAAAAAATTGTCAATTTCGATGGATCCACTGTCAATATCGATGAAGCGCCATTCATCGAAAAAGGCATAACTCACGTTCCTATCAAATCTTTCTTCGAATTGTTTGGGTTTAGCTATGAGTACGATAAAGTATCCGAGTTGATAACACTAACAAAAGACATTCAACCATAAGGAGGGTAAAAATGAAAAAACTTATTCTTGCAATGATTGTTGCGGTGTTGATCATGCCTGTTATTGGGGCAAAAGCTGAGAATGTTGAATTTGAGATCGGTCTTGTTCATTACACGAACAAATCGCCGTTTACGCTCATCGGTAAAGCTGCGCCAGGAACCGAGGTCAGCATGAGGGGCAAGAAGGTCGCCACAATTGGCGATGACGGCGTTTTTAAAATTGAGCTCGAAGTTAAGGAGGGCGACAACGTCTTCCATTTCAAGGCCGCAAAAGACGGCCAGTCCACGACAAAAGGCATCCTCGTGCAGATGAGGACAACAGGACCAAAAGTACATTTTTGCATTTCAAGTAAACTAATGACAGGTAATCAAATTAATATTAAGACAAAAGACGTCAACGAATATCAACAGGTGGGATTCACAGAACCAGAATGCATCATCGAAGGAGATGGCAATAAAGCTGAACAAGATGGTATAATGTTCACGGTCAAACTCACTATTGAAAAGTCACCCTCGAAAACTGACCACATAATAAAAATTACCGACAAATATGGTAATATCTCAACATTCATCCTAAATATCACAAACATCCACGAAAAAACGTGCAAAATGCAAACCTACAATAAAATAGCGACCATCGACGGAGTTGAATTCACAATGCCGGTTGAACTAACAATCTACAGAGCATCAACAATGGTGCCTCTCAGATTTTTCTGTAATACTTTCCTTGGTGGCAACGTAACATATAGCGCTGAATCAAAAATGATTACAGTCGAATTGGGAGGTAGTTTATTGGTAATTTATGTTGGCAATCCAAAAGGAACTTTTAATGGCAAGGAAGTAACAATAAACGGCACACCTCCAGTAATAATCAACGGTTCACTGATGGTGCCATTCAGGTTCATTGGTGAAATATTTGAATGTTGGGTTTCGTACGATTCTGCAACTAGATCAGTGACAATAACTCAACTAATCTACCCATAAAAAATGGCGCCTCTTTATGAGGCGCCATCATCACTTCATTTCAAATCACTTGTTGTCTATCTGGGCTTTTTGGACATGGCCGGAGAAGTCGACAGTTACAACCTTCCATTCCATGAAAGCGTCGAGAACCTGCACGCCGCCTTCGCGATGTCCGTTGCCTGTTCCGCGTGTTCCGCCAAAAGGCGAGCTGACTTCTGCGCCAATCGTACCGGCGTTGACGTAGACCAGTCCGGTTGTGATGTCGCGGGCTGCGATCATTGCGTTGTTCACGTCGGCAGTGATGACTGAGGATGAGAGGCCAAAAGCGGTGTCGTTGTTGATGTCGATTGCCTCTTCAAGGCTTTCGCACGGAATGAGGGCAACGACAGGTCCAAAGATTTCTTCCTGTGCAATTCTCATGTTTCTCTTGACATCGGTGAAGATTGTCGGCTTGTAGAATGATCCCTTTGAAAGTTCGCCATCGCTTGCAAATTCACCGCCACAAAGCATCTTTGCCCCTTCTGCCTTGCCGATTTCAACATATTTGTGGATTGATTCCCTTGCGGTTTTGTTGATGACCGGGCCGACATCGGATGAGAGTCCATGTCCGAGTTTGAGCTTGAGCGCACGGTCGAGGAGCATCTTTTCAAACTTCTCCTTGACCGACCTGTGAATGATGATTCTTGAGCAAGCGGTGCAACGCTGGCCTGTGGTTCCAAACGCCGACCAGATTGCAGCTTCGACAGCGAGTTCAAGGTCAGCGTCATCCATGACGATCATGCCGTTCTTCCCGCCCATTTCAAGCGACGATCTCTTGAGCATCTGGCCACAAACGGTTGCAATCCTTGTGCCAATGTCGGTTGAGCCGGTGAAGCTGATCATCCTGATGTCCTTGTGATTGATGATGGTTTCGCCAACTTCTGAGCCTCCGCCGAGAACGAGGTTGATTACGCCTGGATAATCCTTGAGTCCTGCATCGATGAGGGCTTCAAACATCCTGACCATGCAACGCGGAGTATCGGTTGCCGGCTTGACCACAACTGTATTTCCAAGGACAAGCGCAGGAGCTATTTTCCATGACGGAATGGCGACAGGGAAGTTCCACGGTGTGATCAGTCCACAAACACCGATTGGGTCACGGACAACGTAGATCAACTTGTTCATCATCTCTGACGGGACAGTTTCACCCTTCATCCTGCGGCCTTCGCCACCAATGAGGTAGAACATGTCGATTGCTTCCTGAACATCGCCCCTTGCCTCAGCAATGACTTTGCCCATTTCGCAGGTCAGTTCCCTTGCAATCTCTTCTTTTCTGCCCTCGAGAATGTGTGCTGCTTTCATAAGTATTTCGCCACGAGCCGGTGCCGGAAGCGCTCTCCATTTTGCAAATGCTGCCTTTGCTGCTGCAACAGCCTCATTTACATCGTCTGCGCTCGATTTTGTGACCGTGCACAGAAGTTCACCGTTTGCCGGGTCGAAATCATCAAATGTTCTGCCTGTTACTGAGTCTTTCCAAACTCCGTTAATGTAATTCTTAAGATGCATCATTGTCTCCTTTGTCAAAATCTGAATGAGGCGCTGATTTTATCAAACATCTCCCTGTCACTTACCGAAAGGGATGATGATGTGACCGCAATTCCGCAGAACTGGGTCAGTGGCTGTGTCGATGTTGGCATGCGCTGGCCGTATGCGATATAAACACTTGCCTCACCGCTGTATTTTAGGGCTGGTGGTTTCAGAGTGGCTGAGCAGGCTTCGGTGTTTTCATCCTTCGAATACGGGATGTAGTAGTTTTTGTAGTCAGAATCGCCATTTTCGTAGAATGTGACCTGTGGATAATCCTTACATGCTCCTGGCATGAAGCGGTTTGTTACGCCCTGCATGTAGACTAGTAGTGTTTTGCCCTGAAGATTCAACTCCTGGTACCTGAAATCGCCGTTTGCAAGTTTGCCTTTGATGTCAGTTATATCAGTGTCCGGTGGGTAAAAAACGATCTCTGCACCTGCCATTACGATGTTAGGGTCAGTGACTGGCGGGAACTTGAAGACTTCGTTCTTCCAGCCATCTGGAACATAAAAGCTTGTTCCTTCCGGTGTGGTGAAAAGTGTGTAGCCGTCAATCTTCTCCGGTCTCTCGGTCGAAGCCGGCTTGCCATCGTCGGGTTTGTTTGCATCAGGTTTTTTATCGTCAGCAGCACCACAACCGGAAAGGAGAATGACAACAGCTGCAAGTCCTATCAATATTTTCTTCATTCCAAAGCCTCCTCCAGCATCTGCCAGATGTCTTTGCTCTTGATGCGTTTTCCTGTGCCCTTTTCCTTTTCTTCACGGGAAACAGCCATTGTGGCTCTGAAAAGGGTTGACTCGCATGTCGGACAGATGGTTGAAATGTATTCGGCGCCTGTGTCAATGGCCTCCCTGACACGGCTTTTTGCTGTTTCTTTTACTGTGTCACCGGCGTGAGCCTGGAGACCGCCACCACCACCGCAGCACTGTGAGAAATTGTTGTTCAGCCTCATCTCGGCGAGATCATAGCCAAGCATTCTGATTATTTCTCTGGGTGCGTCAAAGTTCTTCAGTCCCCTGCCAAGATGGCACGGGTCGTGGTAGGTGGCTTTTGCTGTTGCCTTCTTGAATTTCATGGTTGGGAGCTTCTGGAGGATCAGCTCTGAAGCGTGAACAACCTTTGGCAGTCCGTAATATTCCTTGAGCGTGAGGGTACAGCTCGGACAAACCGTGATGATGGTGTCATTAAGGTAGGGTTTGTAGACTTCCATGAATTTAGCCTTGGCTTGCTCATATTCCTTTTTGTAGCCGGTGTTGTAAAGAGCGTTTGCACAGCAGACTTCTTCGGTGATCCTGACTTTTATGCCGAGTTTGCCAAGAACCTTCACGATCCTTTCGGCATCGGTGGCTCTGTCCCTATAGGCGCAGCCGAGGTAAAGCTGAACGTCGCCGTCAACCTTGAACTGCTTGCCGGAACCGAGTGGGTCGCCCTTCTCGATGATGTTTTTGGCAACTACGTCGTTTTCTTTCTTGGTGTACCCTGCTTCAACAAGCTCTTCCCTGAGAGCCTTAAAGATTTCAAGGTTCTGAAGGGCGCATTTGGCTTCGCAGTAACCACACATGGTGCAGAAAAATACTGAATCGGCAAGCTCCTGGGTCAGCTTCATCTCGCCTTCGAGGAGGCCTTTTGCCTGAAGCATCTTGCCCCTTGAGGCGTAGCTTTCGATCAGACCATCGCGGTATGTCGGGCATTCCTGGATGCAGAAACCGCAACGGGTTCGCACACAGGTGTAGATGTCGTCTTTGAACTGTTCGAGGTGTTTCATCTGATCCACCTGCTTTCAAACTTTTTGCCAGGGTTCATGATGTTTTTCGGGTCAAACATGTTTTTGATCTTCTTTATCCATTCGTAGGATGCGCCGTGTTCAAGCTTGTTGAATCCGCCAAGCCTGTCGCCGTCGCCAATGTAGGTGCTCATTGTACCCTCAAGCTCGATTGCAGATCTGCTCATCTCCTCAACAAACTTGAAGAAATTGTCAACATTCTTGGGATCCTTGTCATCGACAAAAATGGCAAACGAAATTGACGGCGAAACTCTGCCTGCGACTTCGTTGTAGACGGTCATGCCAAGAATCTTCTGATCGTATTTCTGCGAGTATTCAACAAACTTGTCATGGATTGCAGGAACGTTACCGATTGGGACTCCAACGTCGGCAGCGCCAAACTTTCTGTCACGCTGCGAATCAGGCCACTTCTGCTTGAAAGGCTCGAAATCGAGTGTGTGCTTGGATGCCCAGTAACCGGTAACGATTTCCTTCTCTTTTACCTCGACACCAATTGGAGCCATCTTCTCACGCACTTTTTTTGCCATGAACTCGACAATGTCCGGGTCGCCTGCAACTGAGACAAAAGCGATTGCATCAGTCCAGTCCGGCACTTCCGGTTCACGGTTGTACTTTGTCCTGTATGAGTGGGTGTAGAAATGCAGCCTCTGCCTGTCGTTGATGTGGAGCGACTCAAGCTGGATGCCTTCTGCAACCATCTTTTCGAATGTGTAGCAGCATTCGCCGATTGACTTGACCAGGAAACCCATGACTTCGCGTGCTTTTGGAAGGTATGACACCCTGAGGGTTGCTTCCGTGACCACGCCAAGCGTTGCTTCAGAGTTTACAAACAGATGCATGATTTTGTAGCCGGATGAGGACATGTTGGCCTTGCGGTGACCAAAATCCACAATCTCGCCGGTTCCGGTAACAACCTTTATTGATGTAAGGTATTCGAGAATCTTTCCAAACTTCATGCCAAACGTTGAATCGTTATCACAACCAATGGCTGCACCAACTGTCGAAGCCTGCTTGCTTTCAGGCTGGTGAGCGAGCCAGAGGCCATGATTTTTGAGGAATTCATTGAGGTGCCAAATAGTGATGCCGGCCTGGACACGAATCGTGAGGTTCTTCTCGTCGAATTCGAGAATCTGATCCATGCCCTTGCTGTCGATCATGATTCCGCCCTTCCAGGCGTTTGCTCCGCCACCCATACCAGTTCCACCGGCAAAGGTGCAAACCGGAATCTCCAGGTCATATGCAACCTTTATGATTTCAGCGCATTCTTCAGTGGTCCTCGGGACAGCGATCATGTCAGGAATGTCATTGTCGTAGTCGTGCCTTGGGCTCCAGTCCCTGCTGTAGCTCATCCTGTGGGTGATGTCTATGGACACGCGTTTCCCCAGGATCGGCGCAAGCTTTTCGTAAGCCTGCCTTATCTTAGATTCATCAACAACCATCAATCCTCCTTGGTTTCACAGACGATATGAATTCCTTTGTCATTTCTGATTTCCGGAAGGTAAGGTATTAGGTCGGTTTTTGCGCACAGGGCAATGTCACCGGTAAGCGTGAGCGATGAAAGGTACTGACCGTGAGATGAAGCGAGCATTGCGTCCATTCCGTTGCCGAAACCGCCATGCACCATCTTTGCCACTTTTGCGCCGTCATCCATCTCAAAACCCCTGAGACCGCCCATGCTGACAGCCTTTTGAATGATTGCACCGGCGCAGTAAAGGTCTTCAAGTGAAACCTGCCCGAGTTTGCCGGAACAGATTATTGTCAGGTCACGCCTTGTCTCTCGCATCATTTTGCCGATTGTTTCAGCAGTTTTTGTCAGGTTGAGAAGCGATCCCACAAAAGCCTTGTGAGCTTTTGCTGCTTCGATGAGTGCAGATGTTCCGTTGGTTGTGGAAAGCACGATTTCTTTGCCCTTGATTTTTGAGCTGAGGGTTTCTGTAGGCGAGTTGCCAAGCTGGAATCCGTCGATTTTCTTTCCATCACGTTCACCGGCAAGCACACAGTTTGGGTAATGGAGCTTGTAATCTCTGGCTTCATCGATGTCTTTGATCGGTCTTACAAGTGCTGCACCACGTTCAAAAAAGCAGAGGATGTTGGAGGTTGCCCTTAAAACATCGACCACAACAGCGTAATGTTCGCTGATGTCCAAGGTTACCGGCGGAAACAAAAAACAGTTTATTTTCACAAAAATGTAGTTTAATGCGAGGCTGTTTAACGTTCAAGGGAGTTTGTGATTTTAAGTTAAGAACCAAAAAACTATCGACCCATCATGAGCCTGATGTTCGTCCAGTAGTGAACGGGGCTGATTTCTCCAGGTTGAGCTGTTCCTGTGATTTCCGGTATGGCGCGCCATGTTCTGCCAAAATCCTCCGAGATGAAAACCCTGAAAGAAGACTCGAAGTTGTCAATTTCGTAATGTGGCCTGATGAAACCATTGAAAAATGGTGGTGAACCCATTGTCGGCTTGATAAGCAGGCCATTGTCATCGGTATAAACTGGATTTGCAAGATCGGACGGCTGTGAGTCAAGCGAACCGATAATCATGTAGGGTTTGCCACCGATTATCGACTGGTAGCCAAGGTTGTAGTGAAGGTATTTCGCATCGTTGTCAGCAAGAATTTCCACCCCACCACGATCATTGGGGTCTTCAATCCTGCCTCTCCAACGGTTTGTTGAAATCTCGAGTAATCCAGGGGTATTTATCCTTACCTGTCCGACTTCGGCATACTCGGAACCGGTAAAAAGGCCAGTGCTTTCGAGTCTTTGAAGCACTCTGGCAATCTTATTTTTTTCGCCATGTTGGTTCAAAATCCAGACTCCACCATCATCAGTCATTGTCTCACCTTTGATTGTGTCGCCCCTGATCCAGTTTTCAAACTCAATATAAGGCAGGTAGAGTTTGGGTTTTCTTACATCAATGAGGATCATCCTGGGTGCATTTCTTGTCGGCGAAGTGAAGTAACTGTCGATGGAAATCCATTCCTCCCCATCCATCGCATAAACCGGATTGCCAACAAACGGCGACCATTTGTTGAAGATGTCAGAGCCGCCCGGGCAGGTTACAACGATGTCGTTTGGAGTTGCGTTTTCTTCCTCCGTGAACGGAATGACCGAAATGACGGATGCAAGCCAATTATTAGGCCTTTGAGGATCGTATGACCTGTTCGGGCCGCATCTTATGTCAATTGTATTTACGCCTGCTCCGACTACAGCACCCTTGGAGCCGTTCTGACCGCCACAATAATGGTAAGCCCAGAACAAATCAGGCGCACGTTCTGCCTGGAATGCCGGTCTGACAACTGCACCGATTTCGGTTATTTTCCCTGGTTTTATAATGCTTATTGCCCCATCCTCAGAATTGTCGATGAGGATTGCGAAGGCTCTTACCGTCTGAGTGTTAAACTCGTCAAGTTCAGCCGGTGTCCTGTTTTTGATGCAATAAGCATTTGTTGTTGAAGTAAACGCCATCAAAAGCACAAGGAGCAGCTCAATCAAACCCATTGCAACTCACCTGCACGATGATCGATGGCGGTCTGCACTAAACTCGCAGGCAGCATGAAACCTATTGCGGATTTGATGATCATATTCTTTTGGGGAAGGCTAAAGCCTTTCATTTTGATGTATTATAATCTTGACCGAGATCGAAGCAACAAAAGACGATTCAGCTTGACACAAGGTTTTTTTAAAACTAAAATAGTTTTTTGATTGGAGGTGCTTGGTGTACGCAATAACTGGCACAATAGAGAACCTGGACTTGGCCGTGATTCTCCAAACCATGAATATAAGCAAGAAAACTGGTTGTATGGAGATAAAAACCGGTGAGGACACTTCACGCATCTATTTTGGCCAGGGTGCTATCATCCATGCCGAAACCAAAAACCTTGAAGGTGAAACCGCCTTTTACGACCTGCTGACAATCACTTCAGGTACCTGGGGATTCATCCCGGACATGAGGACGCCAAAGCAGACGATAAGCAACAAGATCGAGAGTTTGCTGCTTAACTGGTCCAACCTTATGGACGAGTGGAACTCCATTCGAGACCGACTTCCACCAGACGACGCAATGCTTAAAATCGTTCCGATTCCTGACGACGAACGCGAGCACATTGTGTTCAACATGGAGGAATGGGAGGTTTTCAACCTTATCAAAACCCACGGCCTTGTGGCAAAGATATTTGAAAATTCAACACTTGGCAGGTTCAAAACCTCAAAGGCAATTCTCAAGTTCATGAGCATGGATATTGCAACCCAAGAAAAACAGGACACTGAAGACATCGACAGGACAATGGCTTTCCTTGATGATGTCGGCATTGAGCTTGGCGAACGCAACCTCGGAAAGAACCACTACAGAAAAATAATCGATAAGTTCACAGTCGAAATCGGGAAGAAGCACAGGTTCATGAACGAACTGAGGCTCGACGATGACCTCAAGTTCTCGGGGCTCATGACCAAGGGGCTGCTCAAGGAGGAAGTTGTCTCCTCACTGAAGCTGCTGCTGTGGAATATCATCGACTACGTCAACAGCCTGGTTGGAACACCGCTCGCATTCGACCAGCTGTCAAAAGTGATAACAAAGCACTTCCCGCCAGGCGACCAGCTCATGGTCAGGCTTGGGCTTGACGAATACATGGCAACGGAAGGCAGAATAAAGAGATGAAACTTTTCAACACGATGACCCGCACAAAAGAGGAAGTTGTTCCCGTAAATTCCGGCAAAATCGGAATCTACACGTGCGGCCCCACCGTTTACAACAAAATCCACATCGGAAACTTCAAAACTTTCCTCTTCGAGGACATTCTTGTCAGGTATCTGCGCTACAAAGGTTATGACGTCACACAAGTCATGAACATCACAGACATTGACGACAAGACCATCCGCGCCAGCAGGGAGAAGAAGATTCCGCTCTCGGAAGTCACCGAGCCGTTCATCGGAATGTTCCACACCGACAGAAAAGCCCTGCACATAACTGATGCAAACTTCTACCCAAGGGCGACCTACTACATCCCGCAGATGGTTGATTTGGTAAAAAAACTGCTTGACAAAGGCGTAGCCTACAAGGCCTCCGACGACTGCATCTACTACTCGATTGCAAAATTTCCTGATTACGGCAAACTCGCCCATCTGGACACATCCTCTCTGATGTCAGGCGCATCTGGCAGAAACGCTTCTGATGAGTACGAAAAAGATTCGGTTTCAGACTTCGCCCTTTGGAAAGCTTGGGACGAAAACGACGGAACTGTGTTCTGGGAAACTGAACTTGGGAAAGGACGGCCGGGCTGGCACATCGAATGCTCTGCCATGTCCATGGAGATTCTTGGTGAAACGCTCGACATCCACACCGGCGGAATCGACAACATCTTCCCGCACCACCAAAACGAGATCGCACAGTCTGAAGGCGCAACAGGAAAGCCTTTTTGCAACTACTGGGCGCACAGCTACCACCTGATGGTTGACGGAGCCAAGATGAGCAAATCACTTGGCAATTTCTACACCCTTGAAGACCTGGTCAAAAAAGGCGTCACTCCAGAAATGTTCCGCTTCTTCGTGGTGACAAACCATTACAGAACCAGCCTCAACTACACGGACGAAGCAGTTAGGGCTGCAGGAAAAGCAAGGGCTAGCCTCATCGAATTCGTTTCGAGAGTCAGGGCGATTCCGGACGGCAAAGACTCTTTCAACACAAAAGAAGTCCTGGACAAGATGTTCGCCCAGTTCGACGAGGGAATGGACGACGACCTTAACACACCGGTTGCCATTGCAGCGGTGTTTGACGCAACCAGAGCACTCAACAAGGCAATAGACGACGGTCAGATCGGTACAACTGGGCGTGATGCCACTCTCGCAGCAATCGACAAGGTTAACTCAGTGTTTGCCTTCATGGAAGGTTCAGAACTTGAAGTTCCGGCTGAAATCCAGAAGCTCCTGGATGACCGCACCAACGCAAGAAAGAACAAGGATTGGGCAATGTCTGACAAGATTCGCGACGACATTGCCAAACTCGGATACATTGTCAAAGACACTCCGCAAGGCCAAAGGGTCATCAAGGCATGACCGACGATGTTGCAGTAGGCAGGAATTCAGTCACCGAAGTTCTTAAATCCGATCTTTCCGTAAACCGTGTCGTCATCAGGCAGGGAATCCGTCCTGAAACTGTTTCGGAGATCATTGAACTTTGCAAACAAAGGCACATCAGGTTTGAAACGCTTCCAGCACAAAAGATTGAGTCTCTTCCGGGAAATCCAAGGGATGTTGCGGCGTTTGTCAGTCCAATTGAATACGCCGAGATCGAAGACATCATTGAAAATGCTGGCGAGTCCTCAATTGTAGTCGTCCTTGACGGCATTGAAGACCCTGGAAATCTTGGCGCAATCATCCGTTCAGCCGAATGCTTCGGAGTTGACGGAATTGTGATTCCAAAAAACAATGCCTGCCCCGTGAACATGACGGTTCTGAAAACATCGGCAGGAGCAGCCACACACATTCCAATTGCCAGAGTGACCAATGTATCTGACAGCCTTGAAAAGCTGAAAAACGCCGGTTACTGGGTTTACGGCACAGACGCAAAAGCCAAACAAAGGCTTGACAAGACGAACTTCGACAAAAAAACTGCAATCGTGATCGGCTCCGAAGGCAAAGGCATGCGCCAGCTTGTCACAAAACACTGCGATGTCCTTGTCTCAATCCCAATGTTTGGGCATATCAACTCACTCAACGCTTCAGTTTCAACCGGCATAGTCCTGTACGAGGTTTCAAAACTTAGAAAATAGCGCCGGTTTTCCGTGTATGCCATTTTGGTTAAATATGTTATCCTGTAACCAAAAGATGGATAGGTGGCCAATGAAGATCGTACTGGACCTTGATGGCATCGCAAAATATTACAGTCTTCCAGAAAATGTTTATCAGGCGCTCAAAGCAAGACATCCAGAACATGAAATCGTCCGAATAACAGACTGCAAGGATTGCAAGGATGCCAACTTGTGGGTTTGCTGGTCTATCAAGCCTGAGGTTTTTGGGAAACTCAAACACCTCAGGGCAATCATCTACGCAACTGATGGGATGGGGAAACACAGGCTTTTCCCTGAGGTTATCGAATCAAACGTTATCGTTTGCAACGCCAGGGGGTGCAGGTCACAAACAATTGCTGAACATGCCTTCGCTCTGATCCTAGCCTGTTCAAAAAAACTTGTGCCGTTGATGGATTCAGTCAACAAGGAGGGCTGGTGGGGACTAAAGGCTATCGAAAGTGGACAACAACCTATGACAATCCAGGGGAAAACTCTCGGCATTCTTGGTTTGGGCGAAATCGGCTCCAGAATTGCAAAAATTGGCAAACTCGGTTTTGGCATGAACGTTTTGGGGCTGAGAAGGAATCCCAAACCAACTGAGTTCGTTGATCAAGTTTACGGAATGGATGGACTGCCGGAGCTGCTCTCAAAATCAGACATAACCGCCGTTGCACTCCCCGATACCGCTGAAACCTCACACCTTCTGGATGACGAAATGATTGGCCACATCAAGGATGGAGCAATTCTTGTCAACATCTCGAGAGGCAACATCATTGGCACGGAATCTCTCATTTCAGCCATCAAATCCGGCAAAATCGCATCGGCTGGACTGGACGTTTTTGAAACAGAACCATTGCCGGAGGATTCACCTTTGAGGCAGATGAAAGAGATCATCATGACACCTCATGCTGCTGGTTCTGGAGCAGATTTTTGGCCGTGTTTTGCTGACATCGTCTCAGCCAACATCATAAATCTTGAGGCTGGCAAACCGCTCATAAACGTTGTGGACAAAAGACTTGGATACTAGGAGGCATGATGGTTCTTGACTGGATTTTCTCACCATACTGCTCAAGCGGATGGATCGCCCACCAAGCCGAGGAAGTTTATGGATTGACGCTCAAACCGTGGAATCTTGCCGACATCAGGGATGCCATGTACTCAATCATCCCAAGGCCGGTTGGAGAAAAGATCAAAGAGATCAGATCGAAAGACCGTTGGTCAGACATCCAGGGAGCCAAACCTCTGTTTTTGCTCGACGGTGAATTCATTGGATCGCACAAGTCATGGGATTCACTCTCTGTCGAGATTGAAAAGCATGGGGCAACAAAACATTCTGAACCCAACATTCCCGACTGTTTCGTTCACCCAAGGCTCAACGCCAATCGGGAAGACCCGACGATCATGGTGAGGGAAGTTACCGATCAAGACATTTCAGGACAGGGTTTACCATCGCCTGGAATATGCCTTGATTGCCGGTTCGGCGATCTCGGGTCGCAGGAGACAACCCATTTCATGAGGGACATGACGCTCAGCTATGGCAGGATAATGTGCATTGCCTTTATTAACTCTGACGTTGCCGGCTTCATCACCCACATTCCAAAACCGATCGCCTGGAGGATCGGCTGCAGATTCGTAGATGAACTGCCTGAAATGAAGGTGCTTCAAATCATTGATTTGTTTGTCTACCCGAAATTCAGAAACCGTGGCGTGGCAACCGAGCTTTTGAAGTACACAAGAGAGTTTGCCAGAAAAATGAGAGTGGAGAGAATAGAGGTGTTCGCAACCATAAACGATGTCGGATCTGAGATGCACGTTCCTGCAACAGGCTCCCAACATCCGTACATAAAACATGGATTCATAAAGAAGAGGACAGTTTTGGAACCTGACGGCTCAGGGTCAATGACCTGTGAAGGGTTGGGGATCAACCAACTGATGCTGCCAATGAAATCCTGAATTCACCAAATATAGGGGAACAATCTGAAGCGGATTTTATTTTTGTAGTCTGTATAACCTTTTAGTTCGGTTTCAAGCATTTTTTCTTCGCCAAAAATCCTGTAGACCAGACCGGTTATAAAAACAATTGTAAAAACCAGTCCATAAAGGGAACCCATGAGCAACGGCGCACCGATGAAGAGCAGCATACCCGCCAGATACATCGGATGCCTGACAAAACCGTACACACCTGTTGAAATTACCTCATGTCCACGATCTTCCTGAATCCTGACCACACCGGAGAGATATGGATTGTCGATGTAGGCTTTGATAAAAAGGAATGCCGATGGCAAGAGCAATATTCCACCTACAATCTTAAGCCATTCCGGAAAATTCTGAGTCCATTGGAATCTCGAGGCGTCAATTGGCATGATCGCAAACCAGCTAATGAACAAAAGCACGAGCAGTGAAACAAAAACTTTGTCCCAAGGTTTCTGGTTTGCCGTATTTGGCTTGACTCTTTCGAGGAACAGCGACGGATTCTTTATAAAAAGCCAGACGATCAACGGGTAGCACATGGCAATGAACCAGCCTGAGAAAACCAGGCCTTCAACCCACAGCCAGTTGCCTGAGAGCCAGAGCAAAAGCACTGGAAACGCAAGAACATATAACAAGCTGAAGATTAGGCTTCCAGCGCCAGCCTTTCTCGTTTTGCCTGTTCCTGATGGCATAGCAGCCTCCCAGGTTTTTTGTTATTTCTGTTCCACTGCCAGGATAATTTTGCCAAGGATGTCCTGGAAATCGATCAGGGCTGCCTTGTCAGTCTGTGGCGGAATAAGGTAGCTGTTGTTTCTGTCCACAGCAAGCTCGTAAGGTAGTTTATAAGTGATTGCCTGTCCAAGATAATCAAGCAGCATCATATCCATGCTCTCCGGAGTTTTGAAAACAATCATGTTGTTCTGACTGTTTGGCAATATCTCAGCATGAATTGTCTTTACCGAATCAACGAAAAGATCAGCCAGGATTGACTGGCCAGGTTTGAGTTTCTTTACAAAATAATCGAGCCTTTCAACGGCTGCATCTGAAATCTGAATGCCAAACACAGGCTTGTCAGAGCTTGACTGGGACATCATTATGCCAGCCATCTTTATGTCATCTCCGCTTGCTATCTTGTCGCCTGCAGCCGTGAGAATCTGGGCATCACCCTTCATCATCAGCATCGAGGCGATCATGTTTGGGTCTTTGGCGCCAGAAACCTCGAAAACTGCATATCCAGCATCAAACGACTGGAAGACTCTGAATTCAGCAAGGCTTCCGCACCTGTCCTTCAGGATTGATTTAAGCTTTTCCCACTGGTTGTTCTCCTGTTTTTGTGCCGGGGCAACGACCATGTGAAGCTGGGAAACGTAGTTTTTTGGTGTAGTTTTTTCGCATTTTATCGCTGAAAATCCAACAAACAGGAGCACCACAGCGCCAAGAAAGATAGCAAATGCAAGCAGGAGCTTCTTCATCTTCTACTCCTGTTCCAGTTCAAGCAGGACGCCGCCTGTCGATTTCGGGTGGACAAAAGCGATTGGTTTTCCAGCAGCGCCGATGCGGGCAACCTTGTCAATCATTGCGATATTTTTTGACAGAAGGTCGGCAATCATCGACGAAACGTCTGAAACCTCTATCGAGATGTGGTGGATTCCAGGGCCACGCTTGTCCAGGAAACCCTTTATCGGTGAATCTTCCGAGACCGGCTCAAGAAGCTCGATGACCATTTCGTGCCACTTGAGCTTTGCAACTTTCACCTTCTGCTCAGGCACTTCAGTCTCATGATCGAGCACAAAGCCCATATCGAGCCAAGCCTTTTTTGCTTCCTCGAGATTTGGAACTGCAATTCCGATGTGTGAAAGCCCAAACATTTATCCCTCCTGGTATTCGCCGTAAATGTCACGGAAAAGGCAGCAGATTTCGCCAAGGGTTGCGTCAGCGTCAACGGCTTCGATGATCGGAACCATGAGATTCCCTTCGCCTCTTGCAACATCCTCGAGATTCTTCATTGCCTTCTTCCACTTTGCATCGTCGCGCTTTGCCCTGAAGTCGGCAAGAGCCTTTAGTCTTGCGTTTTCATCAACTCCTGCCCTTGCAAGATCAACAACAGGTTTTTCGCTTGTCGTGAACTTGTTGACGCCAACAACAACCTGCCTGTCGGCTTCAACATCCTGCTGGTACTTGTAGGCCGATTTGGCGATTTCATTCTGGAAGTATGCACGCTCCAGGCAAGTGATGGTTCCACCAAGCTTTTCGATGCGATCAAGGTATTCGTAAACCTCGTTTTCAATCTTTGTTGTGAGGGCTTCAAGATAATAGGAGCCGGCAAGAGGGTCAACGATGTCTGTCACGCCGGTTTCATAGCCGATTATCTGCTGTGTTCTCAGGGCGATTGTTGCCGATTTTGGAGACGGGAGAGCGAGAGCCTCATCAAAGGAGTTGGTGTGGAGGCTCTGGGTTCCGCCAAGCACCGACGCCATAGCCTGGAATGCAACACGGATGATGTTGTTTTCAGGCTGCTGGGCTGTGAGGGTTGAACCGCCGGTCTGTGTGTGGAACCTTAGGAGGAGCGATTTCGGGTTCTTCGGCTGATACCTGTCCTGGAGCTTTCTTGCCCAGATGCGTCTGGCAGCCCTGAATTTTGCAATCTCTTCAAGGAAGTTATTGTGGCTGGCAAAGAAGAACGACAGCCTCGAGGCGAAATCATCGATTGAAAGGCCTCTCTTGAGCAGTTCGTCAACGTATGCGAAAGCGTCTGCAAACGTGAAGGCAAGCTCCTGAACGGCTGTCGATCCGGCTTCACGGATGTGGTAGCCTGAAATTGAGATGGTGTTGAACTTTGGAAGATATTTCGAGCAATACTCGATGAGGTCACAGTTGAGCCTCATTGACGGTTTGACCGGATAGATATAGTTTCCTCTGGCGATGTACTCCTTGAGGATGTCGTTTTGAACGGTTCCCTGAAGCGCTGAAACGTTTCCGCCCTGTTCCCTTGCCACTCGCATGTACATGGCCAGGACAACGGTTGCCGAGGCATTGATCGTCATCGATGTTGAAATCTTCTCAAGCGGGATGCCGTCAAAGAGCATCTTCATGTCGTCGATGGTTGAAACGGCGACGCCGACTTTTCCAACTTCACCTGCACTCATGTCGTGATCAGAGTCGTAGCCCATCTGTGTTGGCAAGTCGAAAGCGGTTGAAAGCCCGGTCTGGCCTTTTTCAAGAAGGAGCTTGAAGCGCTGGTTTGTCTCCTGTGCCGAAGAGAATCCGGCATACTGGCGCATTGTCCAGAGCTGACCCGTGTACATTGACGGGTAAACGCCTCTGGTATAGGGATATGACCCTGGATCGCCAAGGTCCTTCGTGTAGTCCATGCCGCCAATGTCTTCCGGCCTGTAAAACAGCTTCCTGTCGCTCATAGCAAACCTCCAACAATTGATCTTGTTTGTTCTATGTTTTGCCGCACCTGCGCAACAAGCTCTTCATGAGTGTGAAAAACCTTCTGTCCACGCAGATACGAAACGAATTCCAGTTCCATCTGATGATCATATATTATCCCGTCGAAGTCAAGCAAATGTGCCTCAATTGACCTTTGCGTGTCATCAAAGGTCGGCCTCATGCCAATGCTTACCGCTGACGGAAGCGATCGTCCATCAAAACGAGCGATGCAGGCATACACGCCATCACCAGGCACGAGCTTCATTTTGTCGGGAACCTCAATGTTTGCCGTCGGTATCCCCAGATTTTTACCTATTCCGTGACCGTGAATGACGTTGCCACTGATTGTGTAGTTTCTGCCAAGCATTCTTGAGGCATCCTCAACCTGACCCTCAAGCAGCATCGTTCTGATGCGAGTTGATGAGACCGGTTTTCCATCCATCTGCACCGAACCTATCACTTCAGCCTCAATGCCGAATTCTTCACAGAACTTTACCAGATCGGCTGATTTCCCAAGCCCGCCCTTTCCGAAGGAGAAACCAGGTCCACAGGCGACAAACCTTGCGTCAAGTTTTTCTTTGAGGAAGCTTTTGACAAAGTCCTGTGCAGGCATGTCTCTGAGTCTCTCGGTGAAATCTGCCAGAATCATCGCTTCAATGTCCAGCTTGTCCAACAGTTCGACTTTTTCATCATGAGGGGTCAAAAGTCCCCTGAAGCTTGGAATCGACTTGGTGTAGAGCAATCCATTGAAAGTGAATACGGCTGGGAAAGAGTTTGATGACATTGATTTATTTATGACGGTCTCGGCAAGCTTTCTGTGTCCAATATGAACCCCATCCATGTAACCAAGCATGTAGCAGCCTTTTGTGCGAGGAACCTCTATCGAGAACGGATCGCCTGTAATTATGTTCATATAAGCCTTTCGGGGATGATTTCGCCGGTTGAAAGCACGAGTTTGGCCATGGCCAGAAATGTGTCCTGATAAAAGCATCTGACCACGCCTGCCGGAGCCGGAAAACCCTGGAACGAAGCGTTATTGCCAAACTTTATTTTCCTGGCCTGGGCGTCAGTGAGATCGACTCGCGGGATATGGTCGATGAATTTCTCCATTGGAATGAGCAAGCTTTCTTTATCCCATGACACGTGAACATCATTCAAAGTGATGCACTCATCGACCTTGTAGCCCATGTCAACAGTTCGTCTCAAAGCGTTCATGACGGCACCGCAGCCACAGCTGATGCCGATGTCGGAAATAAGTGACCTGACATAGGTACCTTTTGAGCACTCGAGCAGAAATTGGCCTTCGCCAATGCTTTGATCGTATGAGAGCAATTCGAGTCTGTAAATTTCAACAGGGTTTGGTTTTCTCGGGAGTTCGATGCCCTGGTAGGCGAGGTTGTAAAGTCTGACACCATCAATTTGTTTGGCACAAAACATTGGCGGAATCTGGTCAATCTTTCCAGTGAACTCCTCCATCACCGATCTGATGTGTGTTTCGGGAATGTCGCCACCGTAGCCATGTTCGGCCACTTCTCCCCAGATGTCGTATGTGTTTGATGTAGAGCCGAGTTTGAATCCCGCAATATAGGTTTTGGGCAATTCCTGCACATAAGGGATGACTTTTGTGGCATTTCCGAGCATAAGGATCAGGACGCCGGTTGCGTTAGGATCAAGCGTTCCAATATGCCCAACCTTCGGGCAACCAAACATTGCCTTTGCAATGTTGCCCACCTGCGTCGAGGTCACACCTTCTGATTTATTAATTGCAAGTCCGCCTGAAACCATCACTCCATCAGGGGCTCAAACAACTGGAGGAGCGCCCCCCTCACATTAAGCCAATCACCGGTAATGGTGAAACCGGCTGCATCGTGGTGACCGCCACCGCCATAGGTCTGGGCAATTTTGTTAAGATCTATCTTACCTCTGCCTCTCATTGAAATCCTGAACTGGTCAGGTTTTATTTCTTTTGCAAGGATATAGACTTCAGGCCCGCCCAGTTTTCTCACCTCATCGATTATGAAATCGGTGTCCCTGTGCTGGGCTGAGAACTCGATCATGTCACTCCATGTGATTGCAGATATGGCAAGTTTCCCGTCGAATGCCGAGAAAAGCCTTTCCATTGTTCTTCCAAGCAGCTTTCTGTTGGCAAGGTTTGTCCTCTCGTAGATCAGCGAAGAGAGCTTTGATATGTCCAGGCCATTTTTTATCATTTCAGCAACCACTTTCATCGTGTCGGCCGTGACGTTTGGGTACTTGAAATTGCCGGTGTCGGTGACGATGCCTGCAAAAATGCCTGACATTATGTCGTGGGTGATTGTGAATTTTGCTGCCTTGAGAAGGTGGTAGATGAGTTCGGCCGTTGCACTGGCGTGAGGCTCAATAATTGCTTTTGCCTCAAAATCATCCCTTGATGGGTGATGGTCGATGACGAGAGTATCCGAATTTTCCGGAACTTTTGACAGTCCGACCCGTTCAGGTGACGGTGCATCGACAATGATCAGCCTGTAGCCTTCTGAAACCAGATTTTCAGCAAGCTCCTGGGTGGTTTGTTTGATGTCTTTGAAACCAGGCAGAAAGTCATAAAAATCCTGTGGTGCATCGGTTGCGCATACTACAGCCTGCCCGCCTTCAGCAGTGATGGCACTGTAGAGCGCTGATGCAGAACCAAGCGTGTCGCCGTCAGGGTTCTCGTGAGTCAGAATCAGGGCTTTCGTCGTCTTCTTCAGCTCTGTCGACGCCTGACTCCTGTTTATTCTTTCCATCTTGGTCAAGCTCCTGGAATTGTCTTTCAAGCCTCTCGGCCTTACTGGGCGTTTCGTCGAATTTGAAGCGTATGGTTGGAGTTTTGCCCATTTTGAGCATCTCGGTTACTTTTTTCTGGATGAACCTGTTGGCTGCACACAAGCCCTGTTCCGTTTTTTCCCTGACTTTCTGATTCCCGATAACAGAGTAGTAAACGTCTGCCGACTTGTATTCGTCATCAATTTTAACCTGCGTGATTGTCACAAAACCGATTCGTCTGTCTATGACGTCTCGGTGAAGAACGATTGTTATTGCATGTTGAATGGCTTCCGCCACCCTGTGTTTTTTTACGTTCATTCCCAGGCCTCCCGCCTTGTAACGGTCATTTCAAAAGGAGCAAGTCTCTGGGCTGTCTCGATCATTTTTGTTATGGTGGAATCAAGCTGCGAGCCATTGCTGTTGAGCGTAACCGCCGTCAGAACCATCATCGTGTGGCTGTCCTGTGCGTCCGATTCAATGGCAGCGCAATTGAAAGCATGCCTGAGCTTTGCCAGCACCGGCGAAACGATTGAACGCTTGTCTTTGAGCGAGTGTACACCTTCGAGGCGGAACTGCATTTCAACCAGTCCCACCAAATCAGATCACCTCTTTGGTCTCGTAGAACTCAAGAATGTCTTCCTCGTGAAGGTCATCGTAACCGACAAGACCGACACCGCATTCATATCCCTGCTTGACTTCCTTTGCATCGTCCTTGAAGCGTTTGAGGGTTTTGATCCTGGTTTCATGAACCGGATAGCGGTTTCTGATGATCTTGACCTTGGCATCATTTCTGGCCACACCTTCAGTGACAAAGCAGCCGGCGATGTTTCCAAAGTCTGAGATGCTGAAGACTTTCCTGACTTCAGCCTTGCCGATGAGGACATCGCGATATTCAGGCTTGACCAACATCTTGATGGCTTCCGTCACAGCGTCGGTGAGATCGAAGATGATGTTGTAGATGTTGACCTGAATGCTGTTCTGCTTGGCAAGCTTCTTTGTGTTTGGGTCAACCTGGACGTTGAAGCCGACGAGCATTGCAGATGAAGCCTGGGCGAGGAGAACGTCGTTGTCGTTGACGACGCCAATGCCAGAGAAGACGATATTTGCTGAGATGTCTTTGATCTTTATCTTGGAGATGGCGAACTTCACAGCATCAAGCGAACCTTCGGACTCAGCCTTCAC
>CAYYJO010000039.1:0-20146 GCA_964472265.1 uncultured Caldisericales bacterium
GCGTAGTATATTAAGGGCATTGGTGATGTCAACCCATTCAAGATTTGGTTTTGGTGGAACCAAAGTAATGAAAGCCTACAGCATGTAAATGATCACTTACTTATATAATTAATATTTAATCAAATGTGCAATTATTTCTCAAAACTCCTCAGTTTCTGGGTTATTTACCGTTGCCGTTATGTTAAATTATGGTTGCCATTTGGACACATCTTGACTTAACGCCACACTTTGTTATTATTCTAAACGCCGGTAGTATTCTTCCGGTCTTGTCGTTATTTTGAATTATTGCATTTCCAATGTTATTCGTTAAAAGGAGAAGAAAATGAAGAAAATCGCTTTTTTCATTGCTATTGTGCTTTGCATGCAGGTTTTTGCAATTCCTGCGTTTGCATCCAGCAACATTGCAGTCACATCAGATGATGAATACAAACCTGCATCAATAATTATCGATGTCACCTCGTGGGCTCAGAAATCATCTTCATACTGGACAGATCCGCAGTTCCTTTCGGAGAGCACGCAGGTCGTCGGCTCAATGATAAGAAACATGGGATTTGACAAACTCGCCAGAGAAAATATGGGAAGCGTCACTCTTCCAATCGTTTACCATTCCATCAATGGCAAAGTCCAGGTTTCTCCTCCACCCAAAAATATCTCCCTTTCGTCAAAGGGTCTCAACCCATTCTCAACAAAATCGGTAACAGCGCTCCCATCAGGCACAATCACCTGGGATTTCGTCGGTTCCTGCTCATCAGGCGCAACCGCACCAAACCCGCTCTTCGACTGCGCAACTGAAATGCCGTACATCAACGACTTCATCACACCGACCGGTTCAGGTTTCTGGACGTCAGGCATGAACAACTGCATCCGCGATGTGTTCGGTTCACCGTTCTACACCATCAAGGTTCAGTTCGTCCGTGATGATGCCCTTCCAACCGGTGTTGCTGGCCAGTACTGGTCATCTGGCGGAACAGGCGTCGGCAAGATTCACATCCCGACAGCAATAGCTGCACCACCAAACAACCCTCTTTGGGGCGCAACAGTCGGCGAATACATGCTCAACACCCTCACTCACGAAATGATCCACGCCTACTACGACGACATGAACCTCTACTATCACGCATGGTCGGAAGGTCTCACCGAATGCCAGGCAGTCCTTGCAAGAAAGCTCTTCTGCCAGAGAAACTCGTACAACCCGTCAACATTCGTCACCCTCACCTGGGGAATCCCGCCATACGTTGCACAATACGAGCTGTTCAACCAGGAAGGTCTTCCAGGCGCACAGGGTCTCTTCTACACAAACGTTTCAGGCGAAAGAATCATTTCAATGATGACTCCTCGCTATGGAATGGCAGCTGCTTACTGGTGGAAGATTTACAGGGAAACAATTCCTGTAAACAGCGGAACAATTGATACAAATGTCCCGGCAACATACGGCAGCCAGGCATTCTTCAGCAATTTCAACGGCACACTTTTCGACACCTGGGCAACCTGTGGCGAAACCTTCTCCGCCTACATGAGAGACTGGAACCTCCACAACACACTTGTTGCAAACACTCTCATGAACGACAAGGGCAACACAAACGTTGAAAATAAAGATTTCGCCTCAACATGGTTCGGCCTTCAGGAAATCATCCAGGTCAGAACAAAAACCATTCTTCACCTCTACTTCCCATATGGCCCAATCACTCCAATGGGCGGACTCATGACCCCGGCCGGCACACAGAACCAGATCTGTGACCTGGGAAGCTACTTTGGTGGATTCCAGGGAGCAGGTTATCTTGTCGGTGGTGGCAACGCTCCATGCCTTTACACAACGCAGCCAGGCGGATTCGAAGTTCCGGCAACAGGTACAGCGACTGTTACTGTTACCTCAATGCATGCTTCAGGACTTACCGTCGGCCAGAATGTCACAAACCGCGTCGGTTACAGACCGGCATTTGTCTCGCCAGGTCCAGCAGCGTGGATAACAATCCCAACGCTCACTTTCTCGGCAGCCGTTGATGGCAGATTCCCGGAATACTCTAACGCCAGCTTTGTAAATCCAGCCGGTCTCTATTTTGGTTGGACAGGCGGACCAGGCGGAGCTCTCCCAGTCGGTGCATACATGATCCAGGTTGACGCTGTCTCTGGTGCAACCACAGCCCAGCAGATTTGCTACTTTGGCTCAGGATACCAGGGCAGGTATTACAACTCAGGAGTCATCCTTGGTTCTGGTACCCAGAATGGCGACGTCATGGCTGTTAACCTTAACGGCAGCGCTTGGGTCAATCTTGGTGCAGCAACTCCTCCATGGGGCGCACCACCGAGAGCAGCTTTCCGTGGCGATTATAATGGCGTAACAGATGCAAATGGTGGCATGATAGGCTACAGATTCAGGGCAAATGGCGCAGCCTACTACGATTATGACTATGCCAACGGTGGCATGTACTACTATGTAAAGAACTTCGTCACATCATTTAACAGGCTCACACAGACCCTTCCACAATATGTAGGAAGATATGGATTCGCTGTCATCTCACAGTCAACCGACTTCCTCGGCGGAACAGACACAACCGGCGATAACCATGCAGCATTGACATATTATGAAAAATTCTGTTCGGAATCATCACAACCATCAACAGCAGGTCTGTCAAGACTCGTTTACAGGCCAGACTATATTCCTGATGGCTCAAGCGTTGTTGCCTGCTTCCTCTATGCAAACACTGTCGGCCGCAACAATGGTGGTGTTTACGAAGAAAGACCGCTCAGGGTAAGAACCGGAACAGATGCAAACTGGCACGATGTCTACGGACTTTTCCTTGGCCGCGACGATGAACCCTTAAGAAACTCAGACGGTGGAAGCTGTGCTTGCGGTGGATGGGCTCCGTATCAGTCAACATTCAGATTCGACCTTACACCATACATTACTGGTTGTTACGACACAATCAGACTCACAAATCTGTACCAGGCATACGAACCAAACGGCCAGCAGCTGTTCTATGGCTTTGAAATGGTTCTTATCTACGAGAATCCAACCCTTGAATATTCTCAGATCATGATCGCCGATGGTGCTCTCAGAATCTGTGCAAACGAAAGAACACAGGATGCAACAACATTCTCGGGCTTCAGAACTCCACCAACGCCAGCAACCTGGCCAAGGGACAAATCGAGAGCCTCAGCATACATGGCAGTTCTTGGCAACTCAGCCGACAATGGAGCATACAGCAACGGCAGAATCAACACTGAGTGGGACTACTGGGCAGTAGGCTCTGACAAGTACACAATGGACAGAATCTGGATCAACCCTGAACCAGCCGACCCGACAAACGCACAGTCAGGAGCATGGTATTCACCAGGTGACATCAACGGATTTAACCCAGGCCAGAACATCAACTGTGCCGCAAGACCATCGGACTTCCCGAACCCGTACTACTTCTGGGCAAGACCAATTGATAATACTCCAGGAAACTTTGATGCATACTGGGGTGGTTCACAATCATGCAAGCAGTTCAGCTCCGCATGGTTCTGGTGCCGCAACTTTACAACAGTAGCCAACAAGACTGCAATCGTTTGGGAAAGCACCTCCTGGTGGGATGTTGTCAACTCTGACTATTCGGGAGCAGTCCACAACGCAAACAGATCCTATCTTGCCGGCGACGACACCTCCATTACTGTTAGGCCATACATGGTATGCTCAAATGCTTCTGCAGGTGCTGCTGGTTACACAGACGGATTCGGCCCATGCGTTCAGACATGGTCAGGCAACCAGACCGGCGCAGCTTGCCAGGCTGGCGTAAACCCATACTATGCAAGATCAGATGAGCGCGGACACCTTCAGGCAATCATCCTTCAGATTCCAGTTGTTCCATCACTTGAAATCACAAAGACCGGCGTGCCAGACCCAGTTCTTCCTGGCAACCTCCTTACCTACACAATCACAATCAGAAACTCAACCCCTTACAGAAGCAATGGCGTCCATGTAGTTGAAACCTATCCGGCAGGAGTCCAGTTCTACGATGCAAACCCACCGGCAGACATTAACAACAATGAATGGACAACATCAATTGGTACAAACGGCGATGGCTCACTCAATCCAAACGAAGAAGCCATCATCGTCATCAGACTCAAAGTCGGCAAGCTCTCAAGGGGTACAAAACTCACAAACCTCGCAATGGCTTACTCTGAAACCTCACCAGCACCGGTTTATGCGGAAGCAACAAACACTGTTCTTGGTGAACCAAAGCTCACAATCACAAAATACACAAAGCGTTTCATGGCTCTCCAGGGTGAAAAGGTAAAGTTCTACATCACAGTCAAAAACGTTGGTGACCGCGAAGCAACAGGCGTCTCAATCTTCGACCTTCTCCCACGCGAATTCATGTACGACTCATCACTCCCGTCAGGCTCAGTTGGTCTCCAGAAGATTTACTGGTCAGTAGGAACGCTCAACCCAGGCGAAAGCTACACAATCGAACTCATCCTCAAAGTCAGGGACGATATCTCGATCAACCCGGGCACAACCCTCACCAACACAGCCTTTGCAACCAGCCTTGAAGACCTCTTCGTTCAAGACACTGCAGTTCTCATGGTCAGAGCCGGCGGCAAGGATCCGATTGTTTGTGCAAAACCAGACGTCAGCCTCATCGTTGAAGGCCTCAAGCCAGTCCAGGAAAAAGATGGACTCTACTGGAACTTCAAGTCAGGCGAAACGTACAACATCAGCGTCAAGGTCTACGACAACGGCGGATGTAGCCCATACGAACTCAAAGTCAACTGGGGCGACGGCTCACCGGAAGAACTCTACACAATGAGAGACGGTGACTCTGTGATGGTCAAGGATCTCAAACCACACTCATTCACATCAGGCGAAAAGATTTCAATCAGCCTCAAGAACCGCTTCGATGGCCAGTACGAATCAATCTTCAAGTACAAAATTCAGTAAGCATTGAACCAATCAAAAGACCCCCTTTAACCGGGGGTCTTTTTCTTTTTAACCGACTTCTGTTAGGATTTGTCCATGAAAGTGGCTGGGATTTGGGCAATTCTGTTTTGTCTTCTGATTTCGGGTTCGGGTGTGGTAGGAGAGGTTTGCAACTGGCCAATGTTTCGCGGAGACCAGGCAAGGTCTGGCGTTTGCCAGTCCGAGTGCATGCCCAAAACCAACGATTTGTTGTGGACTTGTCAAACCCAGGGAGCCGTCGAGAGTTCGCCTGCAATTGTCGATGGAAAAGCCTACGTTGGTTCATTTGATGGCCATCTTTACTGCATTGATCTGGAGACAGGGAAACCTGACTGGAAGTATCAGGCAACCGGTGGTGTGAAATCCTCGCCTTGTGTAGATGCTGACAAGGTCTATTTCGGATCGACAAACCAAACAAATGGCAAGGGCGGTTTTTACTGTCTGAACACGAAAAGTGGGGACTTGATCTGGAAGATGGATTTCCCGTCGAAAGTTGACTCGTCGCCTCTGGTTGTTGGTGACAAAGTCGTTTTTGGCTGTGGTGATGGTAACCTTTACGGCGCAAACAAAGAGAATGGCGATATTCTCTGGACTTGTCAGACGGAAGGTGCGATTGATTCAAGCCCTTCGTTTGATGGTGGCAGGATTTATGTTGGCTGTACCGATAACAATCTCTACTGTGTTGATGAAAATGATGGCTCAGTGTTATGGAGCTACAAAACTCTGGACGACATCGTTTCAACGCCTGCCATAATCAACGATCTTGTCTGTTTTGGATCGATGGACAAAAGGGTTTATGCACTCGACAAGGTCTCAGGCAAGCTCAGATGGAAGTATGAAACCAAAGGATTTGTCGAATCCTCACCGGCGTTTGTCAACGGCAACATCGTGATCGGGTGTGACGACTACAGCCTTTATTGTCTGGATTCCGCCTCTGGTAAACTCGAGTGGAGATTTTCAACTACAGAAGACAAGATAGTTTCATCGCCTACAGTTGTTGGCGACTATATACTCGTTGGAACCTGAGACTCCAACCTCTACTGCCTGGATGGCGGTACCGGCAAAATGCTTTGGAAGCACCACACAAACGGGGTGGTCAGATCATCGCCTGCCGTTGGCAATGGAAGGATTGTGTTTGGGTCGTACGATAATGTTGTTTATTGTTTAGGCGAGAAAACGACTGAGAATCCGACACCGCCCACGCCGGAACCACCAAAACCAGAACCTCCGAAACCTCCGGAGAAAAAAACCATAACGCTCGAATTCTGGCTGGATCGGAAAACATACACGGTTGATGGTGTGACCAAAGAAATGTCGGTTAAACCTTTTGTTTTCAAAGGCTCAACGATGCTTCCGGCAAGATATCTGGTCGAAGGCATTGGCGGAACCGCAACCTGGCTACAGGCGCAGAAGATGGTCGAGTGCAAGACTGACAGGCACACGCTCAGGATGTGGGTTGGCAAAGGCACGGCTGAGCTTGACGGCGTCGAGGTGGCCATTGGCAAGAACGCTTCTGTCAATCCCCAGATTGTTGATGGCCGTGTGTTCGTCCCGTTCCGTTTCCTCGGCGAGTCGCTTGGGTGCGTTGTCGAGTGGGGTAATGACGAAAAAAAGATCAGTATATTCTACGAACAATAATGAGCAGTCATGATGTTTTAAGTGAGCAAAAAGCCTGGGATTCACTCCCAGGCTTTTGTTTTTACGCCTTAAATCCGACGGAGTCGGCTACTTTGCTTCCCTGTAATCGTAGAACCCGACACCGTTCTTCCTGCCAAGCAGTCCTGCAGCCACCATCTTGCGAAGGAGCGGGCACGGTCTGTACTTTGAATCGCCGAGGCCTTCATGGAGCACTTCCATAATGGCAAGGCAGGTGTCCAGTCCGATCAGGTCGGCCAGGGCGAGTGGGCCCATCGGGTGGTTCATGCCAAGCTTCATGACTGTGTCGATGTTTTCCTTGGTTGCAACACCTTCCATGAGGCAGTAGACGGCTTCGTTGATCATTGGCATAAGGATTCGGTTGCTGACAAAACCCGGGAAGTCGTTTGCGACTGCCGGCGTCTTGCCAAGTTTCTTTGAAAGGTCGTCGATGATTGTGTAAACTTCGTCGGTTGTCAGCATTCCGCGGATGATTTCAACAAGCTGCATGAGCGGTACCGGGTTCATGAAGTGCATTCCGATGAAGCGTTCCGGTTTTTTGTACTTTGCCGCAAGCTCGGTGATCGAGATGGTCGAGGTGTTTGAGGCGAGAATGGCTGTATCAGCCAGTATTCCGTTGAGCTTTTCGTAGATTGCGTACTTGAGCTGCCTGTTCTCGGAAACGGCCTCAACGACCAGTTCGCAACCGGCAAGGTCGGAAAGGTTCTCTGAAATCTTGATGTTTCCAAGGGTTGAGTCGACTTCAGCCTGGGTGATCTTTTCCTTTGAAAGCAGCCTTTCAAGGTTCTTTTTGATGATGCCTTTTGCTTTTTCTGCCAGGGTCAGGTTTGCTTCACAAATTGTCACATCATAACCCTTGTTTGCAAAAACGTGGGCGATGCCGTTGCCCATGACTCCGCCGCCGATGACTCCAACTTTCTTTATCTCCATTTGCCTCTCCCTTATCAGACGAGTTCAACAGCCATTGCAACAGCGCCGCCGCCACCGAGGCAAAGCGTCACGAGTCCGCGTTTTCCACCTGTGCGCTTGAGGTTGCCGATGAGTGTGGCAAGGCATCTTGCGCCTGATGCACCGATTGGGTGTCCGAGAGCAATCGCTCCGCCTGCCATGTTGACCTTGTTCCAGTCCCAGCCGAGGTGCTTGCCGTTGACAAACGCCTGGACTGCGAAGGCTTCATTGGCTTCGATTGCGTCAAAGTCTGAAATCTTCCAGCCGTTTTTGTCCATGAGCTTTCTAACGGCGTGAATCGGTGCCCAGAAGAGCTTCTTTGGTTCGACGTGTGCGGATGCGAAATCGAGCACGGCTGCAACCGGCTTGTAGTTCTTTGCTGCCTTTTCGGAAGCAACAACCACTGCAGATGCGCCATCGGAGAGTCCAGGTGCGTTTCCGGCTGTAACGATTCCATCCTTATCGAAGGCCGGTCTGAGCTTCGTCAGCGACTCCATTGTTGTTGCTCTCGGGGTTTCGTCCTTGTCAAAGATTATTGGGTCTTTCTTTGGAACTTCGATCTTGATTGGCACTGTTTCGTCAACGAACCAGCCGTTTGCAAGAGCCTTTGCAGCCTTGTCCTGTGAGTTGAAAGCGAGGTTGTCGACATCTTCACGGGTGACTCCCTCTTCCTTGCCGGTGTATTCAGCGAGATTGCCCATGTGTGAGTTGTTGAATGCACACCAGAGGCCATCCTTTACCACGCCGTCTATGAGGGCACCGTCGCCATAACGGTAGCCTTTGTGCCTTGCTGCATCGAGAAGGTACGGTCCATTGGTCATCGATTCCATGCCACCGGCCACAACGATGTCGGCATCTCCAAGCTGGGTTGCCTGTGTGCCAAGCATGACTGCCTTGAGCCCTGAGCCGCAGACTTTGTTGATTGTGAGAGCGTTTGTTTCAGGAGCGACACCTGCCTTGATGAGAGCCTGTCTTGCCGGGTTCTGGCCACAGCCTGCGCCGACAACAAGACCCATTACAACTTCATCAACCTTGTCAAAACCAACATTTGCCTTTTCGAGTGCGCCTTTTATGGCCACTGCACCAAGATCCATCGCTGTAAACGGCTGGAGTGTTCCCAAAAATTTTCCGATCGGCGTTCTGACGGCCGACAAAATGTAACTTCTTGCCATAACTCCTCCTTATGAATTTAAACAATTTCACAACATATTAAGTTACTTGTTGACCCAGTTAAATTCAAGCCTATACTGGCTTGTGTGCAAATATCGGGAATGAATCTGGGACTTGCTTTTGGCAGGGCGAAGGTGTTTGAAGGCCTCAACTTTAGGGCTGAAGGTGGCATCTGGCTTGTCAAAGGCGCAAATGGTTCAGGTAAAACCTCACTTTGCAGGATTTTTGCCGGATTGATGAGACCGACAAAAGGCGAGTTTTCATGGTTCGATGGCAAAAGCCTCGAAAGGCACGAACTCGTCGGCAGAATAGGATTTGCCACTCCCGAAATGGGTCTTTATGAGGATCAGACTGTAAATTCAAACATAAAGCTCTTTGAAACTCTGGCAAATGCAAAGCTGGATGATTCATTCGGGGTATCAAGGCATGGCAGGAAGCTCTTTGGCGAGCTTTCAAGCGGATGGAAACAAAGATTGAAGCTGCTTGTTGCGTTTCTTGGCGACCCGGAGCTGCTGGTGCTTGATGAGCCGGAACAGCATCTGGATGATGAAGGGATTTCGATTCTGACTGATTTGGTTGCCAGACGGAGCAAACTGACGATTGTTTCTACAAACAACCCGTGGATGAAACTTGAAACTCTGGTTGATCTGGGGTCAAAGTGAAGATATTCGCAGCACTTTTCAAACTAGAAACAGGTACTGCCTTCAAGTCGAAACAGATGCTTGGGTTGGGTTTGTCTCTGGCGCTGGCTTTCTCGATTGCCGTTGCCTTTCCGCTCTCCTCTGAGCAGCTTTCTCCAAAGATTGCCTCAGCCTTGATTTGGATGATTATGTTCTTTTCTTCCTCGGATCAGGCCTACAGGACTTTTTTGAGAGACGAGGAGCGTGGAACGGCGGATCAGCTAAGGTTGCGGGTCAGCTCAGGCACGGTTTTTCTGGCAAAGGTCGCCTCTAACGCCTTGATGCTTGCCGTTATCGGTTTTGCTTCATCGCTGATCCTGTCTGTCTGGCTGAAGGTCGAAGTTTCAAGGATACCGGCTGTCACTCTCTCCGTTGTGGGTGGTTCGGTTGCACTTGCCATCTCCCAGGGGGCGGTCGGGTTTCTGCTTGGGTTTGGCAAAGGCGGTGGCTCGTTTTATCCGCTCGTGGTCATGCCTGTTGTACTGCCATCACTTGTTTCTTTAATCGTCATAACCTCGACGTGTATTGAAGGGGTTGCCGTTTCGCTTAATCTTGTTATCGTGGTGTGCGCATTGTCGCTGGCTATTTTAACGGCTGGAATAGCGCTGTTGCCACACATTGAGGTATAGATGATATACGCTTCGATTGCCATTTTGATACCATCGATTGCATACTGCCTGTTTTATGCACCTGCGGAAGCAACACTGGGCGAGGTTTACAGGTCTATCTTCTTCCACATCCCGTGTTCGTGGGGGGCGGTGCTGGCGTTTATTGTTTCTCTGGTTTTCTCAATTCTTGTACTCATAAAGCGAAAGCCTGAGCATGACTTTTACGCTCACAGGTCAGCCGAGATCGGGCTTCTGTTTGCTCTGCTTGCAACAATCACCGGCTCAATCTATGCCGGTGCAACATGGGGCAGCTACTGGAACTGGGATCCGCGAGAGGTTTCGATTATTTTCCTCATTCTTATCTATCTGGCTTACCTTGGCATCAGGTCTGCGGTTTCAAATCCGGTCAAACGTGCAAGAATCGCTGCCGGATACAACATCATAGCCACCATCACCATGCCGTTTCTGGTTTTCATCTACCCGAGAATCATGCCATCGCTGCACCCTGAAACTGTAGGCGGTCTGGGGCTTCCAAAAACAATGTATTTTGGCCTTTTGGGCATGGTTGCCGGCATCACTCTGCTTTACGTCTCGATGCTCAAAATGGCCGTCAGAATCGACAAGGAGGCAATATGCTGACCGTGCTCATTGTTGCTGTCGTCATGCTTGCTGGAATATTGACGTACTTCATCATCCTGGACAGGCGACTGAAATCGCTTGAGAACCATGAAAAATAGGGCAACACTCATCGGTCTCATCGTCGCAGCCATTTTGGCCGGGATCGCAATCTGGGCGTTCTCATCGACAGTTGTTCCCTACACGCACGATTTTGAAGAGGCAAAGTCCGGCAAATACATCCAGGTTTACGCAAAGATAGACAAAACATCAATTGAAACCGATACCTTCAGGGTTACCGACGAAAAGGGACTTCAGATGCAAATCCTTGCCCTTAAGGGGATTCCACAGAACTTGACTCATGCCGACTATTGCGTAGCCCTTGGACGGTTCAATAAGGAAAAAAACATGTTCGAGGCTGAATCGATCCTTGTGAAATGCCCGTCAAAGTATGAGGAGCAGAATACCCCCTGAGGGCTTGAGAAATCGGCGCAATCTGCTAAAATTAGCAAACAACGTCAATTTCTGGAGTGTGAAATGCCTGCACAGATTTGCCTCTATGCTCTTCTCGCTTTAGCTGTTTTGGGCATTGTTTTTTCCAGACAATACAAGGTTTCGATCTGGATTGCATGGATTCAGCTTGGTTTATCGGGCTTCATTTTTTTGTTTCTCGCAAACGCCCTGCTCAAAGGCAGCTTTGGATACCAGTACGTTTTCCACAACTCTGAGAAAGCTCTTTCAACGATCTATAAAATATCAGCCATCTGGTCAGGCGATTCAGGGTCATTGATCCTTTGGATGCTTATGGTTTCAGTGCTTGTTCTTGTTTGTGCAAGGCTTGGCGAAAAATTCAGAGCAGCGACAAACACTTCTTACGGACTGCTGTTTTTCATTGTTCTGCTGATAATCCTTGGCGATCCTTTCAGAGCAGTTGCGCCAGTTCCGACAGATGGTATGGGTCTTTCACCACTTCTACAAAATCCGTGGATGGTCTCTCACCCGCCGGTTGTTTTCGCCTCCTACGCACTTCTTGCGATTCCGTTTGGAATGACTGTGCAATATCTTCTCAAGCCAAGCCCTCAGGTTCAGGGCGAGTGGAGAAAAAATGTGTTGCCGTGGGTGCTTGGATCATGGTTTCTTCTTGGTCTCGGGATACTCCTTGGAGCCATCTGGGCTTACGATACGCTTGGATGGGGCGGTTACTGGGGCTGGGATCCTGTTGAAAATTCCTCGCTTGTCCCCTGGCTTCTGCTAACCGTTTCCGTTCACGCACTGCTCATCGACGAGGGCACAAATAATGGTTCAAAAGCTGCCGCCTCAAGCATTCTAGCCTCATTCCTGACCATGATTGCAGCTGTTTTCATAACAAGGTCAGGGGCATTGTCCGAAATGTCGGTGCACACTTTTTCAGGCTCAGATCTTGCCTTCTGGATCATTCTTGCTGGTTTTGCCGTTGCGCTTGGCTTCTCGGTTTTCTCGATGATTAAGGGCTGGAGGCTGACTCCAAACACTGACCAGGCCGACTGGACATCAAAGCCTTTCACAATTGGGATTGCAAACATTGCGACAACCGTTTTTGCCATAGCTGTGCTGGTTGGGACTTTCCTGCCGATGTTTGGCGGACAGTCGCTGAGCAGGATTTACTACCAAACCGTCATGGTTCCGGTGGCGTCAATAATGCTGCTTGGTGCTGGTATTGCTCCCATGCAGGCATGGAAAGCGACCGGATTGAAGCAGCTGGTCAGGAAAATGATTCTACCTCTGATGATTGCAGCCGGAACAATCCTGACCTTCCCGCAAAACGGCGATTGGTTGATGCTTGTCGTTGGAGTTTTTGCCTGTTTGGTTGTTGGTACAAATATCGTTGCGATGGCCAGCGTATCTATCAAAAAATGGGGCTCATACCTTTCTCACATCGGTCTTGGTCTTCTGGCTGCCGGAATCCTGGTTTCATCGATTGCCCAAGACAGCAAGGTTTTGCCGATGACCAGAGGCATTCAACAGGATTTCTTCGGTTTTGCCACAAAAATAACCAGTTTCACGGAAGACCAGGATGGCGGATCTTTCTCAGCCAAGTACGAGATGCAGTACAAAGATGAGAAACTTACGGGTGCTGTCAGTGGTAGGTGGGACAGAAAAGCATCGCAGTGGATCATGGAGCCATCGATAAACAGATCGGTTCAAAGAGACATTATTTTCGTGGTTTCAAACATGTCTGAAGGATTTATCTTCGACATGAGGGAAGCAAAGATTTCAGAACGCAATGGCTATAAACTGGAAGTCGTCGCAATTGACGAGAAGCAGGCTGAGATTTGGATCACAGACGGCAAGGAAAAGATGCACCTTGTTGCTCCATACGATGAAGAGAACCCTAAACCGGTCGTTATCGCTCCAAACTTTCAGGTCATGTATCGTGGGGATGGGACTTTTTACCTCAAAGATGTTCGCGATGATCGCCCTGGAACATTGAAGTTTTCGGTATCAGTTGCAATCAGGTATTGGACTTTCTTCCTCTGGCTTGGAGGGTTGGTTTTGCTGGCCGGTATTCTCTGGGCGCTGTTTTTCAGAATTTTCAAGCCAAAAAGACTTGCACCAATCGGCGCCATGAAGGTTGAGGCTGTCCAGACATGGTAAACCGGCTGGTTGCCTTGCTTGTGTGCCTTGCAATCGGTGTTTCGGCGTTTCCGTACAACAAGGAAAAGGCAACTCCCGTTGATTGCAGTATCAAAGTCTCGGTTTCCAATGCCTACGATCAGCCCATCATTGTTGCCAACGATCATTTCGAACAGTTTCTCGATGAAACCAAAACAAAATTCCTCAAGGCAAAAGTCACGGTGATCACCCAGTCGATGTCTAACGGTGATTTGCTTGTCAGGTACAGACAGGATCAAAAAAGTGAAAGGTCTTACATCGATCTCGATTTTGCTGTTAAAAACCCGATTGGCAGGGTCAATGTCTGGAGACATCAACCTTACACCGATCGCTCCGAATATGCTGCTGATCCGATCAAATCTTTCTACCAGCGTGAAACCATTTCCGGCACATCAATACAGCTGACCGAAGGCCCAACTTTGATCGAGCTTGGGTCTGACATGCCATCGATTTTTGTTTGCCGCCCCGGGAAGTTTGCACCCCAAGGGGTTGGCCTGATCAGATACATCAATTCTGCCCAGCTTTCAACGGTCATGCTTGGAGCAAACGTTATAAAGATAAGGCTCTATCTCGAACCAACAACCGACGAATTTGAGGATGGGTTTGTGATTGTCTCAAATTCGAGGCTGCTTGATCTTGATAACAAGCGCAACCACATGTTCCTGATCGCGCATGATTTCTGGCGTGTGAAGCCGTTGCTCTCTGACGGCTGGTGGTACTCTTCCCAGCAAGGCGTTTACGAGGGAGCCATACAGGATTGCTATTACCCCAACCCGGGTTTTTACCCTTCAAGATCGATGCTCATGTGGTATTGCCAGCTCGACAACAGGCTTTTCTACGACATTGTTTTGACAACCATGAAAATGGCTTGCGACAATGTCATGCCTGAAGGTTTTGCAAGAATGCCAATAAAACCGGTTCATTTCTCAACAATCTACGGCTACTTCAAGGACTATGTAGATACAAGATTTTCAACAGATGGTGCCAGATTCTTGATCAAGTGTGCAAAGCTTCTGGACTGCAGAAAAGCCAGAGATACAGCGGGGAAACTTGCACAGTTCTATCTCGACAACCTCGATCAGGACTCAACGAAAATAGGCAATGGTTTGCTCATCAGCGACTACATCTTTGACAGCCCTCCATCGCAGCCTGTCCATGTTTCACTTAACCACTCGCTTTGTATTGTCAATTACCTGCTCGAGTATGAAGAACTTTTCGGTTATTCGGAATACTCTGAGCTTGCTGATAAAATTTTGACAGCCATTGATGAAACATCGTCGAAATGGATAAGGGTTAGTGGAGACCTCTGGTATGCCTATTATCCGGCAACCGACACCTTTGACACAGACGATTATGAGCTTTTAACCTACAACGACCTTCAGGAAACTCAGTGGCTGCTTGAGAAAGTCAGAAGAAAATCAGCCGTCGCCATTCAGTCTCTGTTCAGGAGCAAACAGGCTTACCTTGAGGAAAAATCGGTCATCAAGAAGCGCCAGAATGCGAACACACAGGATATTCCGACGATTTCAAATGATGGCGACAACATATCTTCCATTTCAGAATAATCTGTGGTATGATCACTTAAAATGGAGAAAAGAACTGAGACTGCATTTAAAATCGACAGTGAGGGCAACCAGGTCGAGAAGCATGTCTTTGGCTGGCCCGGTCATGGCCTGTACGTTCCGCAGAACGATTCGTGGGTTTTTGCCAGCCCTCAAATCGAAGACCCTCTGAGAATCTACAGCTATGCCGGCGGAACCGTGCTGTTGCCATGGAAATTCGATGGCGACAAGTGGATTCCGGATGCTGCCCTTTCAATAATCAGTGGCGGTGTTGTGGCTGATCCAAAGGTCATCGACGGAAATCCGAAAGAATCAATCAGGGTCATCGGTCATCACGGAAACGCCATCCTTGTAATCGGTTGGCCGGACTCAGGCGATTTCACAATCTACATCTTCGACTGGCTTGGTCGACTGCTCACAACTGGCATCCATGCCTGGAGTCTTGGAAGCGATCCGCCATATCCGTTCTGCACAAACATCAGCAGGCCTGTTTTCAAGGATTTTCCAAAGGGTGTTGAGCTTGTCATTACAAAGGGCAACAAGATCAAAACTTCGATAACAGTTGCGCTCCCCTCAACCAAGAATCCGTCAGAGAACATCCCGCTGCTTGTGTTTTCTATATAAATCAATTGCTACAAATATAAGCAAGTTTAATTTACGATATTATTAGTAATCTGATATTTTGGAATTGATGTCGATTTTTTAATTGTTGTGCTGTTAATAACTACAAACTTCGGTAATACTCCTGCATCCTGAGGGCGTCCTGTTCAAGGATCGGGCTTTCACAGATTATCGTTCCGGAGCAGTCGAAGGCCTTGAAAGCCTTGAAAAGCTCGCGCCACTTCATGTCCGACTCCTCAAGCGGTAGGTGTTTCCTTTCGCCCTTGGCTGTGTATTCGATTCCGGACATGTGCACGTGAAGGTCTTGCAAACCTTCGTCGCCTAGGGCTTTGTGCGTTGTTTCAAGAACCTGGCAGAATTCGTCGTAAGAATTGAATTTTCCACCGCTTCTTGCGTGAAGGTGGGCAAAATCGATGGTTGGTCTTGTGTTTGGCAGCTCCTTGCTCAGCCTGAGTATCTCTTCAAGCGAGCCGTATTGAGTGCCTTTGCCGGTTGTTTCCGGTCTTAGAATTACGTTTGTTATCTTTTCTGATTCAAGCTGCTCGAGTATTATTCTGAGGCTTTCGACAACAAGCCTGTGCGTTTCCTCTGGTGAGAGCGACTGATAGAACGCAGGATGGAAAACGACATTGCGTCCGCCAGCTTTTCCCAGGCACCAGCATGCCTTGTAGATTCTCTCGCGTGATTTCTCGATAACATCCTTTTCACCGGCCAGGTTTATGTAGTATGAACCATGGGCGGAGAGGATTACTTTCGGTTCCTTATTTGATTCGTTGAGAGCGTCTGTGAGTGACTTGACGTTTGACATCGGCGGTGAACCCTGCACCCACTCAAGCTCGAGCGCACCGAGGCCAAGTTCGCGAACTCTTTTTATTGCGCCTGTTTTGTGTGGTTCGGTCGTTGAAAGCGGTGTTCCGCCTGTGCCAAAGATCAGTCCTTTCATCTCTTCTTTTTCAACCCCGAAAGCTCTTCGAGAGCCGTTTTTTCTTTTGGCGTGAGTTTCTTTGGAATCTCAACCCTGAAGGTTATGACGTGGTCGCCTTTTCTTGAGCTGTTGAGCACTGGCATGCCTTTCCCCTTCAGAACCAGTGTGTCGCCGGGCTGGGTTCCTGATTTGACCGCTATTTTTTCCTTGCCGTCGATTGTGAATATTGAAATGTCGGCCCCAAGCGCTGCCTCGTACATTGAGATGGTTACGGAACTGTGGAGTTCAGGACCCTCGCGCTCGAAAACCTTGTGATCCTTGATGTGCACGACAACGTAGAGATCACCGGTTGAACCGCCGTGTTTTCCAGCATCTCCCTGACCCCTGACCCTCACGCGCATTCCGTCTTCAATGCCGGCTGGGATGTCAACTTCGATGTGATGGGTGTTTTTGACAACCGTCTGACCCATGCACTTCGGGCATTTGTCTTTGACATAGGTTCCCTGGCCGTGGCATTCCGGGCAGGTCTGGGCAGTCTGGAAAGTTCCAAAAATCGTTGATTGCGTGCGTTTTACCGTGCCCTTGCCGTTGCAGATGACACATTTTGTCGGCTTTGTCCCTGGAGCTGCGCCTGTTCCGCCACAATCCGGGCATTTGTCATACCTTGGAATCTCAAGAACAACCTTTTTGCCTGAGAACGCTTCCTCAAGGGTGATTGAAACCTCGGCCCTGAGATCGGCGCCTTCGTTGTTTGTGGTCTGGGTTCTGGTTCTTCCGCCGCCACCGCCGAAGAAGGTTTCAAAGACATCGCCAAAAGAGCCGAAATCGTCTGTGAAGTTTACTCCTCCGCCAGGATAACCGCCGTAACCGCCGCTTGCGCCCGGTGGTGGGACTGAACCGAACTGGTCGTACTGAGCCTTCTTTTCCTTGTTGGAAAGAACGGAGTAGGCTTCATTGATCTCAGCCATCTTCTTTTCGGCGTCTTCTGCCTTGTTCGTGTCTGGATGGTACTGCCTGACCAGCTTCCTGTAAGAGCTTTTTATCTCGTCTTCAGAGGCACCCCTGGGAACACCAAGAATGTCGTAATAATCTTTTCCTGCCATCACACCCATTTTGGTCAATCATGCCTTCAAGTCAAGGAGGCAGGCGAACCTGCCTCCTGTTTTTTTGTGTTAGTCTCTTGCTCTGCCTTCGCCGTCAACTGTTGGGCCTTCACCTTCACCGTTTGGAGGCGGGGTCTGCTGCCCCTGATCCTGCGGTTGTTCCTGTGTTGGCGGTGTCTGCTGGCTCTTGTACATTTCCTGTCCAAGTTCCGAGAGCACCTTTTCAAGCTCGTTGAGCTTGGATTCGATGCCGTCGGTTTTGTCTTCCCTGACAAGCTGGTCAACTTCGTCGGCAAGCGTTGTCACGGCTGAAATCTTTGCCTCATCAACCTTACCTTTTGCGTCTGTTGCTGATTTCCTTGCAGAGTAGACGAGCGTGTCAGCCTTGTTCTTGAGTTCGACCTTTTCACGCCTTGCCTTGTCAGCGTTTGCGTACATCTCGGCTTCGCGTTTCATCTTCTCGATAGCGTCCTTGTCGAGCTTGTTTGCGTTCTCGATCCTTATGGACTGGCGCTTGCCGGTTGCCTTGTCGACAGCTGAAACATTCACGATTCCGTTGCTGTCGATCTCGTATGTGACTTCAACCTGCGGAACTCCCCTTGGTGCTGGCGGGATTCCGTCCAGGATGAACTTTCCAAGGCTCAGGTTGTCCTGCGCCATCGGTCTTTCACCCTGGAGCACGTTGATTTCGACTGACGGCTGGTTGTCGGATGCGGTTGAGAAAATCTGGGTCTGCTTGGTTGGGACAGGAGTGTTTCTCTCGATCATCTTTGTCAGGACTCCACCCATGGTCTCGATTCCGAGTGTGAGTGGTGTAACGTCGACGAGGACAACATCCTTTACGTCACCGGCGAGAACGGCTCCCTGAATGGCTGCGCCCATTGCGACGCATTCCATTGGGTCTATTCCACGTTCAACCTGCTTGCCCATGTAGTCTTCAACGAACTTGAGAACCATTGGCATTCTGGTTGGTCCGCCGACCATGATGATCTTGTCGATCTGGTTTGGTGAAAGTCCAGCGTCCTTGATGGCTCTTTCAAGTGGACCCCTGCAACGGTCGATGATCGGCTTTATGAGTGTTTCGAGCTTGGAACGCGTAATTGTGAGGGTGAGGTGCTTTGGTGCTCCGCTGCTGTCCTGAGCGATGAACGGGAGGTTTATCTGGGTCTCGAGGGTGGTTGAAAGCTCAATCTTTGCCTTCTCTGCAGCTTCCTTGAGCCTGAACGAGGCATCCTTGTTGCCTCTCAGGTCAATACCGGTTTCCCTCGAGAATTCGCTTGTGATGTAATCGATGAGAACGTTGTCCATGTCTGTTCCGCCAAGCTGTGTGTCGCCTGATGTTGAACGAACCTCGAAGACACCGTGTCCGAAATCCATGATTGTTACGTCGAGTGTGCCACCGCCAAGGTCAAAGACCATGATTTTCATGTCCTGGCCGGTTTTATCCACACCAAAGGCAAGGGCAGCAGCTGTCGGTTCGTTGACGAGTCTTACGACCTCAAGGCCTGCAATTGATCCTGCATCTTTTGTGGCCTGTCTCTGGTCATCGTTGAAGTATGCTGGCACTGTGATGACGGCTTTGCTAACCGGTTCACCGAGGTAGGCCTCTGCGTCCCTTTTGATCTTCTGGAGGATGTACGAGGAAATCTGCTGCGGTGTGTATGTCTTGCCAAACAGGCTGACAGTCGTGTTCTGACCCATCTTCCTTTTGATTGCTGTGATCGTGTTTTCTGGATTGAGGGCAGCCTGTCTCCTTGCCGGTTCACCAACCAGGAGCTGTCCGTCCTTTGTCATGGCCACGTATGACGGTGTGGTCTTTCCGCCGATTGAAACACCTTCGGCTGCAGGAACGATTGTCGGTTTTCCGCCGATGAGCACCGCCGCCGCACTGTTGCTTGTTCCAAGGTCAATTCCTATAATTTTACTCATTTTTCTTCCTCCGTTGCTGCCTTCTGGCAAACCGAACATACTACCATCGCAGGCCTTATCAGCTCGTCACCGATGGCGTAACCCTTTCTGATAACCTTGCATACTGTTCCTGTCGGCTGATCCGATGGTTCCTGACCTGCAAGCTCACATGAGTGCGGATCAAACATCGATCCAGTAGGGTCAACCTCAACAAGGCCAATCTGCTCCAAGGCTTTCTTAAGGCTGTTCATGATGAACTCCACCGAGGAGCGGTTGGAATCGTCACCTAGCATTGAATAGGCTCTTTCAAGGTCGTCGGCAACCGGCAGAAGGAATCTTGCGATTTCCTTCCTGGTCTTCGCGTCCTGCTGCGATTTCTCGCGTTCTGCGATGCGTTGCAGCCTGGCGTTGTCGCTGACCTGGTTGTAGAGGCTGGTTCTAAGCCTGGCAACTTCTTCCTCAAGCTCGGACACCTTTGCTGTGAGATCGTTTTCCGTTTCCGGGGTTACTGGTGCCTTGTTCTCAGTGTCGTCGTTCATCTCTGCCTTCTTTGCGTTTTTTGGCAGTCTCACCTTCTGACTGCTAAATCGTATTTTAGGGAAGCACATTTTTTTGTCAACTCCCTTCCTTTTACCTTGACACCGCAAGGTGTGTTCATAAAATTATCTGTGCTGTGCGGTGGATGTAGCTCAGTTGGTTAGAGCGCCAGTCTGTGGAACTGGAGGCCGGGGGTTCAAATCCCCTTATCCACCCCATCCA
>CAYYJO010000040.1:0-20001 GCA_964472265.1 uncultured Caldisericales bacterium
TGCATAATCTTTATAACTTGAATGTGCTAAGTTGTATATTGTGTTACTTTTGCACAGCAAATGTGCATAATATCACATATTAGATAGTGGTTTTGACTCTATTAGATTATTCCAACGTTTATTGTCAGTCTTTGGATCATTGACAAGGTTTCAGATTTTCGGTATACTTTCGTTTGTAGCAGATACTGTGCAAAAAATATCCAAAATCGATGAATAACTCGACTTTAAACCACAGATTGAACCTTTATCCAGGTCGAGATGTATCGATATCAGGAGTGTGAAACATGGTCAACTACCTGACTCGCAGAGAAAAGGAAGTCCTGGACTTCATAAAAGAGTTTGCTGTGAAGAACGGCTTCGCACCGTCGCTTGACGAGATAAGGGAAGGACTCGGTCTTTCATCCGTATCAACCGTGCACGAACATATAAGCAAGCTAGTTTCAAAGGGATTTCTTGCCAGACATCCAAACAAGGCAAGATCAGTCCAGCTCAAGCAGCCTGGGGAAAGCCCTGAGCTGCCGATAACAACACTTGCACATCTTGTCAACCGATCAAAATCGCCGGAACTTGGAAAACTGGAAATAGCCTCGGTTGTTCCTTCCGAAACAGGCTGCGTTGCAGTCGTGATTCAGGGCAATTCACTGGCAAATGAAGGCGTGATGTCGGGCGATTACCTTATCGTTGTGCCAGGCGCCGGCCTGATGGAAGGCGATATAATGGTGGGTCTCATCGACGGTTTCAAGCCAGTCATGGGAAGAATCTACCACTTCGGCACAAAGGCAATCATAAAGCCGATTCAGGAAAAAAGGGATTCACTGGTCATCGATCCCAACCAGCTCGTAACGGTTGGTCGGGTCAAAGGCGTCATCAGATCATACTCATGAGTCCGAGATGACCATGTGATGTAACAGATAGTTTGATTTCTTCTCCGCTTCCATTGTGGTTTTCTCCATGTGGCCGGGGAAGATTTCAAAGCTGTCTGGTATGTTGTTCCAAAGCCTGATCAGAGAATTCTTCATTATGTTTGCGTCACCGCCAGGAAAATCCGTCCTGCCGATCGATCCTTCAAAAAGAATGTCGCCAGTGAAGATGCCCCTGTGGAACTTGAAGCAGCTGTGACCGGGAGAATGACCTGGTGTGTGCCAGACTTCGAACTCAAGAGGCCCCATCTTTGTTTCAAGAACCAGCTTGTTATTGTCTTTGACTATAATATTGGCAGGTGGGGACTGAACAATTGGCGGAACCATAGCTGAAAGGTTCAGATTCGGATCGGTAAGCCCCGATGCGTCTTTCTCATGAATAACAATCTGAGCCTTTGTTGCATACTTTATTGCTGCATTCCCCACGATATGATCGCAGTGCCTGTGAGTATTGAAAATATACCTGATGTCAAGCTTCAACTCTTCAATCCTAGCAAGAACAGCTTCGATTTCATAGGAAGGATCAACAACGATGCCAACTTTAGCACCCGGACAGTAGGCCAGATAAGTGTTATTACTTGCCATGCTGGTCGTAAAACATTCAATGTTCATCAGAATTGTCTCCTTGAATCAAGTAAAATTGTAACTGGGCCATCATTGACCAGCGTTACTTTCATGTGGGCAGCGAAAATGCCTGTTGACACCGGAACTTCAGCCCGCTTTACCTGTTCGATGATCTCAGAAATCAGAACCTGAGCCTCGTTCGGGTCACCAGACATGAAGAAGTCGGGGCGTTTGCCTTTCCTGACATCACCTGCCAGGGTAAATTGCGAAACTAGAAGGATCGAACCATTGATCTGGCTAACATCGAGATTCATCTTCCCATTTTCATCACCAAAAATTCTGAGTCCCAGAATTTTGGTTGCGATGTAGCCAGCGTCTTTGGAATTGTCATCTCTGACTGTGCCAACCAAAACAAGCAAACCTTTCTCAATTTTCGAGATTGTTTTCCCATCAACCTCGACTGAAGCTTCGAGGACTCTTTGGACAACAGCTCTCATTGCCTCGACACCTTTTTGACTTCAGGCACCCTCTCGAGCAATTCCATGAGATCGTTTAAATCTTTGTTTGTGCCAATCTCAACCGAGAAAGTCACCTTCGCTTTTTGCGTGTCAAGCGGGACAGCCTTGGCCATGTGGATGTTTATGCCTGTTTCAGAAATTATTCCTGACAATTTTGCCAGAACGCCTGGGCGGTTTTCAACAAGGATCGAGATTCCAACAACAAAGGTTTTCTTTGAATCCATAATCCATTCTGCATCAACCACCCTTTCGGCCTCAGATTTGAGGTTTGCAAAATTGGGGCAGTCCGTGCGATGGATGCTGACTCCACGACCTCTTGTGACAAAACCAACAATTGGATCACCAACAATTGGGTTGCAGCACCTTGCGAGCATGACAGGAGCATTGTCTATGCCCTTGAGAAGAACCATTGCTCCAGCTTTACCAACTCTTGTTGGTCGCCGTTTTTGTGGTTGGGGTTTTGGTTTCTCCTCTTCTTCCTCTTCATCCCTTGGGTTCTCTTCCTCAGCTTTTCGTTTGAACCACGACCTGATTTTTTCTTTGGTGGATGTTGCAGCAACAAACTTCAGCCAGTCCCTTGACGGGCCGTCGATATGCTTTGAATTCATGATCTGGACGCGATCACCTGTTATGAGCTTGTATGTGAGCTGGACAATTTTTCCATTCACTTTGGCGCCTACACAAGAATTGCCAACATCCGTATGAATCCTGTAAGCAAAGTCGATCGGGGTTGCGCCGACAGGAAGGTTGATGATGTCGCCCTTTGGCGTGAAAACCAACACTTCGTCGCTGAACAGATCTGTTTTTACCTGTTCAACAAAATCTTCTGTAGGCTTGATTTCTTTCTGCCACTCAAGGAGCTGCCTCAACCACGAGAGCTTTGCCTCGTCATTCTGGTCTACCTTGCTCTGTTCCTTATATTTCCAGTGAGCTGCGATGCCAAACTCAGCATCGGCGTGCATTTCGTAGGTTCTAATCTGAATCTCGATTGGGAAGCCCCTTGGGCCAATGACCGTTGTGTGCAGCGATTTGTAGCCATTGGTTTTTGGAACGGCAATATAATCCTTGATCCTGCCAGGGATTGGTTTCCATTTGGAATGGACAAAACCTAAGACCTTATAACACGACGGAATATCGTCGACCAGGATTCTAACGGCGTGAAGGTCGAAGATTTCATCAACATCCTTGTCGTCAGCATCCATTTTTTTGTAGATGGAATAAAGATTCTTAGCCCTTCCTGAGATTTCAAACTGCATCCCCTCCTGGGTTAAAATCTCTGAAAGCTCAGCGATAACCTGCTTTACCAACTCTTCACGCTCAGAGCGCTTCATCGCCACTTTATCGGCAAGGTCTCTGAAAACGTCAGGTTCAAGCGCTCTGAAAGCGAGGTCTTCGAGTTCCCACTTTATCCTGTAGATTCCAAGCCTACCAGCAAGTGGAACAAAAATTTCCATCGTTTCCTGCGCTATTCGCTCCTGTTTGTCACGTCTGAAAACGCCAAGCGACCTCATATTGTGGAGCCTGTCAGCGAGCTTGATAAGAACCACCCTGATGTCGTTTGCCATGGCAAGCAGCATCTTTCGGGTGTTCTCCAGTTGCTGCTCCTTGCTGGTCTTGAACTGAAGTTTGCTCAGTTTGGTAACGCCTTGGACAAGCTGAAGCACTTCCATGCCAAACTTATCTTTAAGACCTTCAGGAGTCAGATTGGTGTCTTCAAGCGTGTCGTGAAGCAATGCAGCCTGAAGCGATGGAAGATCGGCTTCGAGTTCTGTGAGGATAAGAGCGACGCTCAAAGGATGGGTTATGTACTCTTCGCCACTGTTCCTGAGTTGGCCATCATGCAGTTTTTCGGCAACCGTGTAGGTTGTTTGCAAAATTTCTCTGGAATCTTTTATATAAGATGCTTTTTCAAGCAATTGTTCAAGAAGCTGTTCCTTGGAAAATCTGTCCTGTGACGTCATAATCTACCAAGATTATAAAATATTGAAAACGCTTCACAATGGCCAAGGTAAAGAAGAGGGTTACCGAAATTATGTTCGGGAAATTGTTAACTGTTGATTTATTATCCGTGCATAATACGCCCAAACCATATATGTTTCGTATTGTTTTTTTAACAAATGATCAGTAGAATAACCCACATCAGTTTTAAATTTATTGTTTTTTCGGAGGATTGCGATGAGAAGATTTAAGCTTGTCGCGATAACTTTGGCAATTGCCATTATGTTGTCGCCTGTTTCCGTGCGTCCATCTGGCGCTTCGGGTCCACTTTTCAAGATTTTCTTCCTTGGCAGCACGTCAAATGTTGATTACCTCAAAACTGCCGGGGTTGAAGTAGTAGAAGAGTATGACTCCTTTGTGCTCGGACACATGGATCCAGCAATAGCTTCATTGCTCACCAACAATGGCTACCAGCCTGTACTCTATAGTGGTTGGGATGTTGTCAGGGTGGGCAAGTATCAGCTCAAGGCTGGCGACATGAAACTTCTTACGCCAAACACGCCCTATCCGAGAGAACTCACCTGGAGACCAATTGAACCATCGAGATCCGATTATTTCGTATTCCAGTTCAAAGGCCCAGTTAAAAAGGAATGGACAGACCTTCTTGCCCAGCGTGGTGCAATTCAGGTAAGCACACTCCCGGAAAATGCCGTTGTTGTCTACATGAATTACGACAGTGCAAGAACTTTCCTGGCTCAGGATTTTGTTCTAGGCGTTTCACCATATCAGCCGGCATTCAAGATTGCCGAGGGCGTCAAGACAAATGATGACGGCCTGATAAACATTTCTGTTTCACTTTTCTCAAACGCTTCAACAAATCAGGTAATACCATTGCTTCCGATACAGATCGAGTACGACACAAGCAGTGTCGAATCAGGCGCAATCCACGGCAAATGCAAACCGGATAAGCTCACCCAGATAGCAAACATTCCAGCAGTCATGTACATCGATAACTACATCGAACCGACAACCGAGATGAACAACACGAGGCAGATTCTCGGCGTAACAGCCAGAACATCGCCAATTACAGGTTTTCCTGGGCTCACATCCCCAACTGGTGGAGTCTGGGACAAGGGTCTCAAAGGCAACGGAGAGATTGTCTGCATTGAAGACACAGGACTTGATACCGGCAACGTTTCAACACTCTTCTCTGATTACGGTGTACCGGCAAGAATCGTCGGCCACTTTGGCTACAGCAGAACTGGCCCAGCCACTCCTCCAATCTCTGCAGGCCCAGACCCAGACCAGAGCAAGCCATGGAACGACACAAACAGCCACGGTACATTCGTAACCGGTCAGGTTGCAGGCGACGGCAGGAATTCGGCAGGCAACATATACGCCGGTATCGCACCTGAAGCCGGAATTGTTGTTGAAACAGGCCTTGGCTGGCTAAACCCAGGGCTTTCAGACGCATACAAGCTCGGAGCCAGAGTCCACACAAACTCATGGGGTTCATCAATCACTTCATACGAGAGCATGTGTCAGACCCTTGACAGGTTTGTTTATCAGTATCCTGAAATGGTAGTTACGGTTGCAGCAGGAAACTCAGGACCGACAAACTCATCAGTCATGGTTCCTGGCGCTGCCAAAAACAACATCTCTGTTGGCGCTTCCGGTAACTGTTTCCCGTCAACCACTCTCACAGCCACTGCTTCTGCTGGCGCCAACACAGTTAATGTTGCAAGCACTTCCAATTTCAGTTCAAGTCAGAGGGTCAGAGTTGCAGGAAACACCTCTGCACAAGACGAGTACAAAACCGTTATGATAGTTCTTTCAGGCACCCAGGTCAGATTCACAACCACACTCTCGTTCTCACACAACTCAGGCAATCAGGTCAACTCACAGCATCCAAATTCACTTGCAAACTTCTCGTCAAGAGGCCCAACTCCTGACAACAGAATTAAGCCAGACCTAGTCGCCCCTGGATCAATCGTCAACGGCATCAACCTCTCAAGACCGCCAAACTACACAACCGCCCAGGGAACCTCGATGGCCACACCAAGTCTTGCAGGAACAGCCGTTCTCACACGCCAGTGGCTCAAACAGTTTGAAGCCAGACCAAAACCAACGGCAGCCCTCGTAAAGGCTCTTCTCATCAACGGAGCAAGATCAATCGTCGAAGATTATGACGGTACGGCAATCCAGTACTATCCGAACTCAAAAGCGGGGTGGGGAGAGGTTGATCTCTACCAAACACTGTTCCCGTCTGGATCAACAGTCAGAAAATACTATGATGTCAAATCAGGCCTTGCAACCGGACAGAAAGTCGACTTCCCGATCGTTGCCGGTTCAGGCAGATTCAAAGCAACTCTCGTTTGGTCAGACTATGAAGGCAACCCTGCTTCGTCACCGGCTCTCGTCAATGACCTTGACCTCATTGTTACAAATCCAACGAATTCAAAGTATTACAACGGAAACCAGTTCATCACAAACAGTAACGACTCAACCGTAAGCCCAGCCTCAAGAGATTCGCTCAACAACGTAGAAGGCGTTTTCCTTACAAACCAGACCGAGCCAGGCATTTACACGGTCACGGTTCAGGCGTCAAATGTACCCAATGGCCCACAGCCATTCGCTCTCGTTGTGGAATACCAGCAGACGCTGCCAGACTTTGACATCAGGGTCTATCCAGACTCACTGACTCTCGACACTGGCTTCACCTGTGGTCAGTACAAGGCGCAGCTCAAGTCACTTGCAGGTTTCCAGGGACAGGTCAAACTCAGCTTCAGCCAGATTGCCCCTGAATTCGATGTTCAGTTCCAAACAAACCCAGTCTGGATTGGCTCCGGTCAGACAGTCGATGTTTATTTCACACTCTGCAAGAAGACCCCACTCCAGCTCGGAAAATACTACTTCAAAATCAAAGGTGAATCAGGCAGCATCTACCACGAAGACGGTCTTGAAGTGGTCGTTCAGCCATCAAGCCAGTACACATTCGATTTCAAGAAAGGCGTACAGATTGGCGGCGGTCTGGGATCATTTGGCGACAACGGCAAGCAGGTATCGCCAGGCCAGAAACTCTCCTACTCGCTCAACTATGACAAAAACGAACTCAACACGTTTACAAACCTCTACATCGATGATGCGATTCCGAAATCAGTCACATACAACGGCAATGCTTTCCCGCTCCCAACTCACTACTCAACAGACAACGGCGCAACCTGGATCAACACCGAAGCCCCCGCACAGGCAACAAGCCCAATAATCCTCAGGTGGCAGCTTGACCAGATCATCGGCTCAGGCAGAATGACAAAACCATCAACAGGTGTTCCAGGATTTGACAATGTGAGCAAAAACACCGGCTCATCACACGAACCAAGATCGGTTATTGACAGCCAGAACAACATCCACATCGTCTGGGCAGACGATACGACCGGCAACCCCGATGACAGCGAAATCTTCTACTCAAAATTCAGCAAAATCAGAAGCAGATGGGAAGACCTCAATGGCAACCCGGGCTTCTCAAACATAAGCAATGACGGCTCAACGCACGATGAGTGGGCTGATCTTGCCATCGACTCAGCCGGAAACCCACACTTTGTCTGGGGATCATACTGGGCAACCGGAGGATGGCCAACAGCCATCTACCAGATCAGATACAAGAGATGGAACGGCACAGCATTGGTTACCGCCAGTGGTGCAGCAGGATATGACATCCTCACAACTCCAATCGGCGACCAGTACTCACAGTACATGATGCCAAGAATCAAAACATTCGGCACTCAGGCAACGATCATTTTTGCCAATTACTACGGCTGGTCAGTAACCCAAGGCATCTACCTGACAAGATGGAATGGTGCAAACTGGGTGAGAATGAATGGAACCACCGGTCTTGACAAGATCGTCGACAACGGGTGGAGCTATATGCCATCAGGACTCGCCCTCGGTCTCGATCTCTCCGGCAACCCACACGTTCTCTACACAAGAGAGCAGCTAATCATGTGGTGGACAAACCCGGATGGCCTCTGGGCTTCAAAGTGGACACCGGCTCTTAGCAACTGGACATACTTCAACTCAGCAACTCTTGGCTGGGAAAACGTCTTCCCGACAGCCAATAAAAACCAGTACTATCCATGCATCGCAATGCGTGGCAATGAACCAAACATTGTCTGGGCTGACTATGTGACAAAGAGATGGATCAATTACTCAAAGTATGTTAGTGGAGCGTGGGTTGATCAAAACAATGTTCCTGGTCTCTACAGGGTTTCAAGCTCAACACAGTATGACGACAATCTCCCATGTCTTGCCCTCCAGACAAATGGAATGCCGGCTGTCGGCTTCATAAGGGTGGTCGGCAACCAGACAACAGAGTTCTGGTTCAGATGGCTCAGGCCGTCAGGCTGGACTGATCTGCTTGAGATCAACCAGTATGAAAATGTCACCAAGGGCATCAGCGACTGCAGATATCCATCAATTACCATAGATAGCGATAACATTCCATACTTTGTTTTCCAAAGCTCATACGCAGGGGATAACGAAGTGTATTGCACAACACCAACCTTTGGCTGGACTTCAAACAACTATCCTGGTCAGATCGTCTGGGAAGGCAAGATTGACGACCAGATTGCATCAGGCACCACATCAATCGTCAACAAAGCCTACATGTCGGGCGTCGTCTCAACTCTCGACTACTCGGTTACAACGGTCAAAACAGAGAGCACAACAACAAACCCGTTTGCCTCAGCCCTTACCATCAGAAAATCGGCAAGCAGCTCACAGGCAACCATTGGCGAAGAGATCAAATACACGATTAAGGTCTCAAATTCCGGCGCCGTCCCAATTACAGGCATTGTCGTCAATGACGTTCTTCCAAATGGCATGACCTACATCAGGTCAACTCCAAGCGGCACAATTTCACAGAACAAGGTTGTCTGGAGAGTAGCCGATCTGGCTCCTGGCGGATGGACCACAATTGACATCTGGTGCAAGGTTGACAAGAGCGAGTACGCTGGCACAGTCATCGTCAACGATGCGTACGTTACCAACACAAGCGGTGTCCCAACTGCCAAAGCGTCGTGTGCTGTAAAGATGATGCAAAATACTCCTGGTTATCCTGAAACCGACTACTCGATCAAACTCCTTACAAAAGATCCAAAAGCGGGGCAGGATGTGCAGCTTGAAGTCAAAGTCTGGGCTTCGAACCCACCACTCAGCTACACAATTATTTGGGGCGACGGCACAACTGAGTCAGGAAATCTCGATCCAAACAAAGCGTTAACCCTCGGCCACGTTTACTCCTCATCAGGAGACTACAAGGTGAAGTTCAGCGTCTTTGATAGATACAACAAGGAAACGGTATCTGACCTGACCATCAAAGTAGAATAACAAACGCCAACAAATCAAAGGGGGCTTTATAGGCCCCCCTTTTTTATTACAATGCTGAACAATTACTTTGTGGCACAAACAATGCTTGAAGCGCCAAGAAGCATCGGCTTATAGGTTACTTCCGAGAAACCGGCTTTTAAGAGCAAGTCCGTTATCTGATCCCGGTCAAAATATCTGCATGTCGATTCAGCCAGGTATTTGTAGGCTTTCCAATTTCCAGAAATCAGCCCTCCGGCTGGAGCGACAAGCCACCTCATGTAAAGATGGAAGAAGAATCTAACAAACATTGACTTTGGCTGACTTGTCTCTGCTATGACAAACCTGCCACCAGTTTTAAGAACCCTCAGAATTTCTGAAAGATGTTTTGAAGATGCTGGGTTTGCATAGGTGAGATTTCTGAAGGCGAAGGATATTCCGACAACATCAAAGGTCTCGTCTTTGAAAGGCATGGCTGAAGCATCACCATAAACAAAGTTTATTGGCAATCTGCTCCTTTTTTTGGCCTTGTCTCTGGCAAATTCAAGCATGTGTTCGCTGAAATCAAGTCCGCTCAGATCAGTTTTGCCATCAGAAATCTTCGAAACCGTCAGCACAAGATCACCTGTTCCACAGCAGAGGTCAAGGAATTTCAATGGGTTCTTTTCAAGGCATTTCCTTGCCAGAGCCAGTCTCCATCTCGTATCGAGACCAAGGGTCGACAGATGGTTTATTAGGTCGTAATGAGGCGGGATGTCCGAGAAGATGGCATGGAGTGGTTTTTCTTTTGGCATTACTTCTCCGTTATCTTGCAACAATGGCAAGCACATATCCGGCTGCCATCAAAAACTGCGTACCGAGCACAACCAGGACATTGTTGCCCATTGCCGGAACAATCCTTTTAAAATCATCGCCGTGGAAAGAGCCTTTTATGGCTTGAACGGCGAAAGGCAGCGTCAAGAGGCCAAGAAGGGTGTAAATTGGCATCCACCCAAAGCAAACGGCAAGAATGATCCAGGCATATACAAGGATTGTTGCGGTGCTGTAAAAAAATGCAGCGTTCCTTATCCCCACTCTTATGGGCAGTGTTCGTTTGTGTGCAATCTTGTCAGCTTCCACATCAGGAAATTCGTTCAAAAGGAGAAGGTTTAAAACCAGGAGTCCAGACGGAATTGAAGCGATAAGCGAATGCCAGGTGTAAAAACCTGTCTGGACAAAATAGGCGCCTAAAACCGGCAGGATTCCAAGACCAAGACCCGGTGACCACTCAGGGAAGTCAACTTTCAAAATAAAAGGTGTATACATGACGATACAGATGGCTCCCAGAAACAGCAGTGGAAGCAGCATCGTTCCCTTGATGATTACAAAATAAACGCCAATTGGCACAGCAAGAACGAAACAGGTTATGCCATACCACAGAACCTGTTTTGAAACCATCAGGCCTGCGGGTAGGATTCCACTTCCACCGTTGAAGGGAGTTTTGATGGTTTTCAGGTCGACTCCACTTTTGAAGTCAAAATAGTCGTTTAGGATGTTTACGCTCATGTGGCACAAAACCAGTCCAATCATTGCCAAAACTGCTGACTTGACATCCAGGAACCCCTCAAACCAGGCCATTGATGTGCCGAGGAAGACGAGAACAACTGGGAGCAAGAGATATTGAGGTCTAGACTCTTGAAACCAAATTTTCAGAGCTGGTTTTTTGCTTGCACGGTCAGCCATTCTTCCTCCTGCCAACTATTTGCGTTTATACTCGTAGGCTAACCGCAAAGCCTGTTTTGTCAATGAAAAACCCCCGAAATCAATCGGGGGTTTCCGCTTAATGGTTATGGTTATTGTGGCAGAACTTCCTTTGTTACTGAAACGGTTCTTGTCTGCTGGTCGTACGCTGTCTGTGCTCCAAAGATGTCAGCGATAAAACGTAGCGGAACCATTGTGGTGCCAGCAACAATCTGTGCCGGTGGATCGACATCAACAGTTCTTCCGTCAACAGTTGCCGTCTTTGAGCCAACCGGGAGAATGATTGTCATGCCTTCATATACGATTGTGATTGTTCTTGTATTTGTATCATAGCTGAATGTCGCTCCGAATGCTGTACCGATGAAACGGAGTGGAACCATCGTTCTTCCGCTGATTATTTTTGGCGGTGTGGTAAGGATTTCTTCCTTGCCGTCGATAAAAGCCTGCGTTGAATCGATTGTGACCTTGATGAGTTTCAGGTGCCAGACTTTGACTTCGTAGTTCAGCTTGCTCGTGTTTCCGACCTTGTCGGTTGCAACAATTTCAACCTTGTTGGTGCCGAGGGTGACAGGAATCTCCGCCATGAAGTAATCGTTTACAACAATTGCATCGACGCCGTTGATTGTTACTTTGGAGCCCGGCTCGACTCTGCCCTGGATTGTGATCTTTTCAACGTCAATGTAGTGCTCTTTTTCAAGTTTGGTTTCAACGATCATTGAAGGGTTCTGGGTGTCAAGCTCGATTGAAATATCCTTTGATGTTGAGGCATACTGTGTGGAAGCCTTGACTCTGATGGTGTTCATGCCTTCGTTGAGCGATACGGTTGCCTTGAAGGCACCACTGGCGTCGACAACAGCTTTGACATTGCCAATCATCACTTCGCAGCCCGGTCTTGTCCTTCCGACAATTGTAACCTGTTTCTGGTTCGTTGGTGAAGTAATCGGATCGATGTCAAGCGACGGTTCTGATCTGTCTGGTCCGACCGGAATGGTGGTGTCTGTCGGGTGATAGCCTTCGAGCTTTACCACAACTTTGATCTTGCCAGTTTCGGTTGGCGTAATGTTGAAGACAGCCTCACCCTTTGAGTTTGACTTCTTCATCATTCCAACGCCACAGCCGTCCATGGAGACTTCTGCGCCTTCAACAAGCTTCTTTGTACCAGTTTCTCTTACAACAACAGTGACAACGGAGTTCTTGCCGACGGTTAACGGGCCGTTGTTTATGTAGATTTCGGTTGTCTGTGCAAAGGTGAGTGCCGGAAGAACCGCAATCACCATGAGACTTGCCAGTATTGCTGTCAATGTCTTTCTCATTTTTGCCTCCTTGAGAATTTCTACCATATGTACGGAAGGACGGGCTGTTTGGTTCAGATGATTGAAAACGGCATTGGGGCGCGTTTTCTGAAAACGGTCAATTCCTTTACTCCCATTTCCTTAAGTTTGCCAGTAACAAAATCGAGTTCATACCCGACATGTTCGGGTCTGTGGGCATCAGAGCCAATGGTGATATACTTTCCGTTGCGCTCAAGGAACCACTCAACCACCTGAAAACTTGGGAACTGCTCCTTCGGTGATTGCCTTAAACCGGAGGTGTTTACTTCAAGGGCTTTTCCATTTTTGGCAAGCAAGTCGAGGATGTCGCAGATAAGCGATTTATACTCTTTGACTTTGAAAGAATAACCGCCTTCGAGGGCAAATCTTTTCACAATGTCCAAATGTGCAAGTGAGTCGTAAAGAAGTGTGCTGGCAAGATACGAAACTGAATCAAAGTAAATGTCGAAAGTTTTCTTGCCGTGAAGGTCAAAAAGCTCCTTTGCCTCTTCCAATTCAGAAATATTGAGAATCCCAAGCTCGTGAACCGAACCGAGGACAAAATCAAGCGGTGTGATTGAAACATAGTGCCTGGCGTACTCTTCGAAGTGTTTATGGAATGCAAGTTCAGCGCCAAACAAAACTTCGATCTGCCATTTGCCAGAGCTCAAAGCTTCCTGCGACCATTCATGAATGGAGAAACCTCTGTCAGGATGCCACCGATCAAAGTCCCAGTGCTCTGTAACAGCAATGGTCTCGATTCCAAGTTTTTCTGCGGCCTGAACCTGAAGCTCAAGTGGAGTCCTGCAGTCAGGTGATATTGCGCTATGAAGGTGAAGATCAAGCTTTGGCATCAAGATGCTCCACGGCTGTTGCGATCAGCTGCAATCCTTCGGTTTCCATGATGAAACAGTCATTCAAAGCCTCTGTTGACTCAGCAATTTTTTCTGGCTTCACATCCTCTTTTTTGCCGGGGAACGGGAAGTTTTTTGCAAGCTTAGAGAGTTTCGAGTTTACCTGTGCATACCTCTCAGAAGCCCTCAAAAGCAGATTTTGTGGAACACCTTCAAACAGCTTCGAAACCCTTGCAAGATAGAGCGCGGCGTATTTTCTGCTCTCCAAGGCCAGCTGAGCCAGCAAGGAGTTGCCGTAGGTGTTGAAGTCCTTCTGGATTTCGTCAGCCCATTTCCTGTAACCTTCCACTCCAGTGACAACATGGAGATCGCTAGGGTACGGCGGTTTTGAGGAAAATCCGATTGATACTGCAAGTCTGAGCGACATCATTGCCTGTTGCATCTTGTCAACTTCGACAGCCTCGACGGGGATTGCAGCAAACATCATCGGGACTTCGCCAAAACCAAACAAGGAGTTTGGATATTCTTTGACTCCTGAGACTCCTTCACATTCCCAAATCTGCCTGGCCTCGTCGATTCCAGTCAGAAGCCCAAATTCAAAACTTTCCCAGACCATAGAGGGTTTACCGGATTTGAGAGACTGGGCAATGTTCTCAAGGGCCAGACTGCATTGCCTCTCGTGAGTCAACTGTCCATTGGATGATTTCCAGATGGCTGTGATGATTCCTAGCCTGTCAAAAGCTGACTGGAAAACATCAAACCAAACGTATGACGAGTTGAACACAGGCAGAATCTGGTCTGAAACGGCCAGCCTGAATGCAAAGCCTGAAACGCCAGCTACCTGGGTCTCGTCGACATCAGCATTGAAAGATTTTGCCAGACCTGTCATCGCCCCGACTGAGGACATCCAGCAGGGACAATAATTTATTTCAGATCTGATCATGGATCAGCCAGGCGCCATCCTGATAAATGAGCCTGAATTTTACGATGTTTGACATGTGATAATTCCAGTCTATCTCGGCCTGTTTCGATGCACCATCAGATTTTGAAGGAGTCTTTAAAGAGCCAGGCGGTGTTTTTGAGTTCTGGGTTTTGTTCATCTCGTTTGCATTGTTTTTCTCAATCTGCTTTTGCATCTCTTCGGGTAGTCCTTCCATTACGGTTGGCGCCCAGAACGCAGTTGTTTTGAATGCGACCTCCATGAGCAAAACTCCACCCTGGTCAACAAGCTTGTAGTGAACCGGAAGAACTTCAGTTACCCTTGAAACAGACTTAATGGATTTCATGCTGGATTCAAAAGTTTTTTCATCATAACCTACAGCCTGTAAGAAGTTTGATTTTGGCTGGATCAGGGCAAATGACTTGTCATAAAAACCTGATTCGATGTTGCTGAAGTAGTCAGAGATGATGTTTTCGTATCCCTTACCCATTTTCTTGGTTTCAAGTGCTTTGTCAAAATTCTCTTTTGAAACCTCATTGCCTGAGAAGTCGATATAGACTGGCTTTGGAAACTCATCCGCCGTGGCTGAGTTATACTTCACATACGATTCCATCGCCTTCTGGTTGTCTTTTGTGACGTCATAAACAACACCGTATTCAAAAGGTCTTTCAGCCTTGATTGCCTCAAGCATTTTGTTTTGTGACTCGTAGGTTGTTCCGGTTTTTGCATCTTTCGGTGTTATTTTCTCCGGTTCAGAGCCGGTTTGTGAACTACCGCAGCCAGCCAGCAAAACAATGCATGCGGCGATCAGAATTGACTTGTAATTAGCCATGTGCCTTCCTCGCTTAACCTGATTTCGTAACCAATTTTTCTTGTAACAAGCTCGATTTTATCAGAGCCAGTATCCTGACTTGTGAAAAAAATCAGCTCAAGATAAACTTTCCCGCTCTTCAAATCCTTGCTCATCTCAACTTTTCTAACAACCGATCTTGCGTAAAGGTTCCCCTTAGCAATTTCATTCCAGTACGCAACCTCGCCATCTCTTGTTTCAAAGGTTTTTGCAAAATCACCGGTAACAAATGAAGCAGAGACACCAATAGACCCATTTGACAGAGCCTCGATGAATTCTACAACCGAACCGTGAGGGGAGTTGATTGGTGCTGGCGAAATGTTTCTGGTTTTGAAAATCTCCAGAAGTTGCTTCTGGTTGACCGGCTCTTTCACTTCTTCAACGAAATAGCATTCAGGTTTTAACGTCACCTGGACAGTGTTTTCAGATCGGTTTGAGGTTAAAACGTCAATGTATGAATTGTAAGCCCATTCCTTGTTGTCTTTGAGCCACTTCACCATTCTGTACTCGGCTGGGTGACGCTTTTCAAGGTTTGCCACAAAGGAATCAGCATTTTCGTATGTCATATCCGTATAAATATCCCAGATTTTGGTTCTCTGGAAACCGGTTGTACCAGCCTGACATCCGACAAACATTATTAAAGCCAAAAAAACAGCCAATTGCTTCATTGTACTCAAATGCTAAGGAAAACCCTGACAAAATCAAGGAAGTCTGTGGATTCTCGGTCTGGTTACAACCGTGCCGATAATCTTGCCAAACTCAGACTTCAGCTGCAAAGCGTTCATTGCCAGAAGCCGAAGTTCAACCGAAGTTGTTTTCTGCCAGCTCTGGGCGATCTCGTAAGCTTTGGCGTCGAAATTGGCCTTTCGACCTGAATGGGCATAGGTTCTGCCAGCAAATCTCCTGATGTCACCATCAAAATTCTCGCTGATATGATAAAGCTCGTGGACAATGGTCTTGCATTTTTCGTCAAGGGGGAGGTCGATGAACCTCGGATAGATGAAGCTGACGATATAAAGCTTGACCACGCCGTCAATTTTCACAATCGGGATTTCATACAGCTTCCCACCCCTTTTTGTAACCGTTGTTCCGCCTTCAAACCTCAAAGGTGTGAGTGATGCCAGCAATCCTGATCGGGAAGTGGATTTTGCCCGTGAAAATGAAACAGCCAGAGATGGGAGCTTTATATGCCCCAGCTCTGGCTGTGTTTTTGCCATGTCAGCTATTATCGTAGCAAGGTACGATGTATAGTTGATCAATCTTTCTTCTGCCAGCGGATGATCGGGTTTCTGGCGGCAAGCGTTTCATCAACCCTGCTGATTTTTGTTGTATACGGAGCCTTAGTCAAATCAACCTTGCCTTCTTTGGCTTCGTTGAAAATGATCCTGAGCGCTTCGATGAACTCATCGAGGGTTGCTTTTGACTCGGTTTCTGTCGGCTCGATCATGATTGCTTCAGGAATGATGAGCGGGAAGTAGTTTGTTGGAGGATGGAAGCCATAATCCATGAGCCTCTTTGAGACGTCCTTTGTGACGACATGGAACTGCTTTAGTGGTTCGCCGGTCATGACGCATTCGTGCATGCAAAGTCCAGGGTAACCTTCTGGATACAGGTCTTTAATCTTGACCCTGATGTAGTTTGCTGCAAGAACTGCGTGCTCGGTTGCCAGCTTGAGACCATCCGGGCCCATAGTCCTGATGTAACAGTAGGACTTGATGAGAACCGAGATATTGCCCCATGTGGCTCTGATTCTGCCGATTGAATCCGGCATGTTCCAGTCGAATGCGAAGTTGTCGCCATCTTTGACAACATGTGGGGTTGGAAGGTATGGCTTGAGGAAAGCCTTCACACCAACCGGAGCTGAGCCTGGGCCACCGCCACCATGAGGAGTTGCGAAGGTTTTGTGAAGATTGAGGTGAACGACGTCAAAGCCAAAGTCACCGGGTCTTGAAATGCCCATGAGAGCTTCAAGGTTTGCTCCATCGTAGTAAAGGAGTCCGCCCCTGTCGTGAACGATCTTTGCAATCTCGCAGATGTTGGGATCAAAAACGCCGGCTGTGTTTGGGTTTGTGAGCATCAGACCCACAACTTCGTCTGTCATGCAGCGCTTGAGGTCTTCAATGTCAACGCCACCCTTTGAGTCTGACTTTACAGTCATTACTTCAAAGCCGGCCTGTGCTGCCGACGCAGGGTTTGTGCCATGTGCCGAGTCAGGGATGAGGACGATTTTTCTCTTGTGGTCGCCACGTTTTCTATGGTACTGGCCGATGATTGACATGCCTGTCCATTCGCCGTGTGCGCCTGCGCATGGGGCCATCGTGAAAGCATCCATGCCGGTGATTGCGTTGAAGTACTGCTCAAGCTCCCAAAGCATCTGAAGGATGCCCTGGCTGCCCTCTGCCGGTGTGTCAGGGTGAAGTTCAGAAAATCCCGGAAGAGCTGCAAGCTCCTCATTGATCTTCGGATTGTACTTCATTGTGCATGAGCCAAGCGGGTAGAAACCCGTATCCACGCCATAGTTTGCCTTTGCCATGCCAACAACGTGCCTGACCACATCAACTTCGGTCACTTCAGCCATGCCAAGTTCGTGTGAACCGGCAAACTTTGCTGAAAGGGTTGCCTTTGGTACATCTGATTTTGGAAGGGAGTAGCCGACATTCCCTGGACGGGACATCTCAAAAATGTACTTCATCTGGCCACCTCCTTCAAAGTATCAACAAATGCATCAATTTCGTCCTTGGTGATCATTTCGGTGACAGCGACAGTTACAGCCTTGTCGACACAGGGAACCTTTGTTGAAGAGACAAGGAAACCCTTCTGGAGCATCTCTTCCCTGAAACCTTCAAAGGTTCCGGGAAGCTTGATTGTGACTTCGTTGAAGAATTCGCCATCGTTGACCACTGCAAATCCAGCTTTTTTTGCTGCATCAGCGAAATAGTGGGCTTTGTCGAAATTCTGCTGGGCAACTTCGCGGAGACCCTGTTTGCCCATGAGCATGAGGTAGATGAGGGCACGAAGCATGGTGTTGCTGTTGTTTGTGCAGATGTTGGATGTTGCCTTCTCTCGCTTGATGTCCTGTTCCCTCGGGCGGAGGGTGAGGGTGAGTGAGCGTGTTCCGTTTCTATCAACTGACTCGCCGACTATTCTTCCAGGAATCTTCCTGAGGAATTCTTCGGTAACGGTGAGGAAACCAAGGTGCGGGCCACCGAACATGAGGTGGTTGCCAAACGACTGGGCATCGCCAGTGCAGATGTCAACGCCCATGTCAGCCGGTCTCTTGAGGAGTCCCAGCGAAATGGTTTCTGTGATCACCTGGACAAAGAATGTCTGGTCAGTTTTTGTGGCCTTTACAAGCTCTTCAACGTCTTCGATCGTACCGGTGACGTTCGGGCTTTGAACGATGACAGCAGCCACTGACTTTGTGATTTCTTTCACTTTGTCAATGTCTGTGTGTGTTCCCTTTGCCGGAATTGTTTTGACCTCGAAGCCTGCGAAGCTTGCAAAAGTCTTTAGGGTTTCGATGTAGTCCGGGTGACAGGTTTCAGAGATTGCCACGGCGCATTTGTCCGAATCCCTGACAGCCATTCTTGCTGCCTCACAAACACCGGTTGAACCGTCATAAAGAGAGGCGTTTGAAACCGGATGACCGGTGAGGCTGCACATGTAGGTCTGGAATTCGAAAATTGCGGTGAGTGTTCCCTGTGAGAGTTCCGGCTGGTAAGGAGTGTAGGCGGTCAGAAGCTCCGGGAGAGCTGCGAGATAATCAATTGATGATGGGATGTAGTGATAATAGCAGGTTCCGCCAGCAAAGCAGATGGACTTTGTGCAGTCGGCGTTTTCCTGTGCAAGATTGCCAACAACCCTTCTCAGTTCAATTTCCGAGAGGGCTGGCGGAATGTTCATCAGCTGCTTGAGCTTGAGGGAATCAGGGACATTAGCAAAAAGTCCGTCCAAATCCTTGACGCCAATTGCAGCCAGCATCGAACCGACATCTGCCGGTGATAGTGGAAGATACTTCATTTTTTATGTCCTTTTTTTATATCAGGAGTGGATGCTTGCGTAAGCCTGGGCATCCAGAAGCGAAGTCAGTTCGCCTGGGTCTGTCATCTTTATTTTTGCAATCCAACCGGTTGATTCAGCGCCCTGGTTGACTGAGCCTGGGTTTTTTCCAACTTCCGGGTTGAATTCAATGATCTCGCCTGAAACCGGCGCAAAAACATCAGTTGCTGCCTTGACTGATTCGATTGATGTAAGAACTGCTTCCTTTTTAACTTTCTTGCCGGCTGCAATTTTGTCTACAAAAATGATGTCCCCGAGATGTTCCGAGGCATAATTGGTGATGCCGACTGTGGCGATATCGCCCTCAACGATTGCGTATTCATCTGTTTTTGTGTAATAGATCTTCATTAATCCTCCTTAACGGTTTTTCACTTCTCCAAGTTCAGAAATGGCTACAACTCCCTTGACCATGCAACGGACAATCCATCCATCTTCAGGCGTTGAACCAAACAAATCCGGGTTCCTGATCAATCTGTCATTAAACCTTGTAACAATGGCGTCGACCGGACTTTTCATAGGCCACTCGCCCGAGCTTGAACACTCAACAATTCCGATTACAGACCCTTTTGTCATGACCTTACCCATTGGGATGGTGTCGACAAAGGAGACCTTGCCAAGCTTTTCCTTAATCTGTGGTGAAACGCTGATGAAAAACTCGCCTTGGCCTTCATAAATCCAACAATCGTCAAGCTCAACGTATTTTTCTATCGTCACGAGGCAAATTCTAAAATTGTTTTGGGTTAATTCAAGTCATCTAACTGTTGACCCGAAATTAAGAAATACTACAATTGTTTGTGATCAACGCACACAAGGAGGTTTTTCATGGCAAAAGTTGGAGATTACAATCTTCCCGATGATCTTTTCTATCACAAGGAGCATTTCTGGGCAAAGGTTGACGGTGATGTTGCAACAATCGGTATGGACGAATTCGGCACAAAACTCGCCGG
>CAYYJO010000041.1:0-18134 GCA_964472265.1 uncultured Caldisericales bacterium
TTTCGCTACCTTAGGACCGTTAGAGTTACGGCCGCCGTTCACTGGGGCTTCGATTTAAAGCTTCGCTTGCGCTAACCTCTCCTCTTAACCTTCCAGCACTGGGCAGGCGTCAGCCTGTATACTGCGCTTTGCAGCTTTGCACAGACCTGTGTTTTTGTTAAACAGTCGCCTGACTCAATTTATTGCATCCACATTTCACTGTGGAACCCCTTTTTCCGAAGTTACGGGGTTATTTTGCCTAGTTCCTTGATCATGGTTCTTTCGTACGCCTTAGGAGATTCCTCCCCATCTACCTGTGCTGGTTTGCGGTACGGCCCGGCATTCGATCTAGGAAGTTTTTCTCGGAAGCTTAGTTCACAGACCTTCGTTTAGCCTTCAGATTACCCGGCGCATTTGACTATCCGGTACTCCTACTGGTTTCTGCAGAGATAACCAATACCCTGCTCTGTTTACCTTTCTTCTCTCTTCCATCGCCCTGCCTACGGTTCAGGATTATTAACCTGATTATCCTTCGACTACGCCTCTCGGCCTCGCCTTAGGTCCGACTAACCCTGGGAGGACAAGCCTTCCCCAGGAAACCTTAGATTTACGGCGGACAGGATTCTCGCCTGTCTTTGCGCTACTTAAGCCAACATTCTCACTTCCTAACATTCCACCACTCCTTACGGTATGGCTTCGCCACGTTAGGAACGCTCCCCTACCACCAATTACTTGATCCGTAGCTTCGGTTACAGGTTTTAGACCCGCTAATCTTCGGCGCAAAATCACTAGACTAGTGAGCTGTTACGCACTCTTTGAATGATGGCTGCTTCTAAGCCAACATACTAGCTGTTTTAGCAATTTCACTTCCTTCATATCACTTAACCTGTATTAGGGACCTTAGCTGACGATCCGGGGTGTTTCCCTTTTGCCTACGGAAGTTATCTCTCGTAGACTCACTGCCGATGTACGTCAAATGGCATTCGGAGTTTGGTAAAATTTGGTATCCTGGTAAGGACCCTAGTTTTTCCAGTGCTCTACCTCCACTTGATAATGGATCGACGCTGCACCTAAATGCATTTCGGGGAGAACCAGCTATAGCCGAGTTCGATTGGAATTTCTCCGCTACCCACAGCTCATCGGATGTGTTTTTTCCCACAACCCGTTCGGTCCTTCATGGGGGGTTAACCCCACTTCAACCTGGCCAAGGGTAGGTCACTACGGCTTCGGGTCTATACCATCAGACTATCGCCCTATTAAGACTCGGTTTCCCTGCGGCTCCGGAATGTTCTTACCTTAACCTTGCCTGATAGTATAACTCGTTGGCTAATTCTTCAATAGGCACGCCGTCGCACTTGCATTGCTGCATTGTGCTTCGACTGCTTGTAAACACACGGTTTCAGATTCTATTTCACTCCCCTGCCCGGGGTTCTTTTCACCTTTCCCTCGCGGTACTTTGTTCGCTATCGGTCGCCGACGTATTTAGCCTTAGGAGATGGTCCTCCCGGATTCCCACAGGGTTTCACGTGTCCCGTGGTACTCGAGAACGGCTTGGAGAGAGTTTTGGTTTCATTTACAGGGCTATCACCTTCTGTGGCCTGCTTCTCCTACACAGTTCAACTACCAAAACTTTTGTAACTTCCTGGATTGTTGTGGACAATCCTAAGCCGCCTCACTACCCCATATGTACAAAGCCCACTGCTATGCGTACATATGGTTTAGGCTCTTCCCTTTTCGCTCGCCACTACTGGGGGAATCGTTATTTACTTTATTTTCCTCAGGGTACTAAGATGTTTCAGTTCCCCTGGTTAGCTTCCCTATCGTTATTTGTTCGGATAGGGATATATTGAGTTTCCTCATTCGGAGACGATCGGGTAATAACGGTTGTTTGCACCTAACCGATCACTTTCGCTGGCTTGCTGCGTCCTTCATCGCCGTCGTGCGCCAAGGCATTCACCGTGTGCTCTTGTTCGCTTTCACTACTTGCTTTTTCTTACCTACATAGTTTTCAAGGTACCGCTTCTTGCAGTCCTTTGGTTCGTACCGAACCGTGACGAGGTTCTATATTATCAAAATGAACCCGAATGTCAACCCCCGCATTTAAACGAGGTTTTTCATGCCAAAATAAGCTGGATTTATCGTCATTCTTTCCGATAACCCTCCCTTTGGCAACATGGCCTTGGGGGAGGTCAGCTTAACTTTTGGGTGGCAAGGTTCAATTTTGCAAACGCGATAGATAATAACGACATCTTTAACCACTTTAAGGGAGATTGGGTTAAACACCCCAAAACGATCGGCACCCAAAAAAGGGGTCAAAATTGACCCAGGGGGGTCTTCACTAGAACTTTAACAAAGGCAACAAATGCTTTTTGATTCAATATTAATTGCCATCGATAGAACCAAAAACAGGCAAACGGGCAGATAATGTTGATATTTCCTACATCTTTTGAAAAACTGTCCCAAATGTTGGCAAAGTGTGGCAAAAACTGCGTTTAGGATGATTGTTGGTTGTTATTGTTGAAAAGATGTCTTTTTTTCAGCATCTTTTGCATCAAACCAAGGAAAAAGTTTTCATAACCTGTTGAAGTCATCGCAACTGGCCGGCATTTTCTGACATTTTTAAATGCCTCATGAGGTTCCATGCCCTTAACGAGCGTGAGGTAAGAACCGAGCAAAACTCCTGTTCTATCCTTGCCTGCCCAGCAATGAACCATCACTTTCCTTCCAGTCGATATCCTGTCGTCGATGAACTTTAACACAACCGGGAGTGCATCAATCCAGAGCTGTTCATCGGCTGAGGTTGGCGGAATCGAGTCTGGCAAAGTGACAGAGAGATGTTCAATGCCGGAATTTTTAATGGTCTCAAAGTCCACATTGGCCTGATCAAGAGAGACAATTGCCGATATCCCCGCATCTTTTATTTCATCTATATCCCAGGGAACACTCGCCGGCCCGGGTCTGCCGCAGAGCAAGCCATCGCCAAGGCAGAATGTGTTTTTCATCAGTTCACCTTGAAAACCAGATTCTTGACCACAAGCCATGAACCGGCGCTGACTCTGGCCTCGTAGACTTTTGGCAAACCTTCCCAGTCGGTCGTTTCATAAGTGAACCTGATGACATCGACCGGTGCAAAACTTGCTATATAAGTTCCATCGCCGTTAATTGGGATCTCGATCCTGCTGTCTGGCATCGAAGACCTCGAGTAGAACAGTTTTCCCGGTCTGTCGGCCTCAATGGTTCCAAAACATAAACCCATTGCATCGCCAAGGTCGAGTTTGTTTGCAAAGTAAAGTGTTCGTTTTGCAGGCATGGTTCCATCAAAAGCGGTTGCAATAAAGTCGATCCTGTACCCACCGCGTGGAAGTTTTGAAAAGTCAATCATACCCGACATCTTCTGAGTCTTAACCAACGACACGACCTGTCCACCGTTGATCTCAAACTCGCTCCAGATCGGTGGTTTGTCTCCATTGTTATAGAAGATGTTTCTGGCAAGGCAGGCAGGGTCTTCAACCCTTGGGCTTGAAAGCGAGGTTAAGGTGACCAGAAGTCGGCCGTTCAGTGCAATCTCGTTACCCTTTTCATCCTTGTAGAAGTAGTTGATTTGCGGGAAGGCGCTGCACTGCCACTTCTGTCCGGGTTCAAGGGTTGGCAGGCCGTTTGACTGGTACGACTGGCTCACAAAGAGTTTTGGCCCTTCGTCGATGCCGGTCTGCATGATGTACTGTTTCGACCACCACTCGTCGAAATCGATGCCCTCGACAGTTGCATTGCCTTTGACGTTTCTTAGAACTTCCCTGATATTTGCCTTGAACTGGGTCTGCCTGTCCTTGTCAAAAACTATCGTGGTGCCGGCATCCAGATACTTTTTGAATGTATTGCAGAATAAATTGTTAAAATCCACGAAGAACGTGCCTTTACCGTATGTTTTTTCATCTGTCCAGGTAATGTTTCCCGGAACCGTTTCCCGCCAGATTTTCCACCAGACCGTTCCGGCAAGAAGATATCTTATGCTCGGATCAACCACCCTTGTGGTTGTTGATGAGTTCCAGAAGAAACCATCAGCTGCCGCAGCTGCTTCCTGATTCAACAGTTCGTAGTTCCTCGTGCCTGCCGGTGGCCCGTCAAACACTTCTGCACATCGACCCGTAACCCCGTTGATCTCGCAGAAAAGTTTGCAGGCCAGGTCGGTTTGTGCGACAGCTAGCCCTTCTTCATAGCAATTAACCGGTTTCATCAAAACGTCGGAGTAGGCATGGATCAATTCGTGAGCAAGCGTTTCAAGTTTCGGAAATAGGTCGTCCGGGACACAGATCCTGGGTTGAAGGGTTATCACCTGACTGGGTGCATCGTAAGAGGATGTTGAGGCATCACGCTTGATGAGTTTGATGGTTAACGAGAAGAACGGCTTCCCAAAAACCATCTCGATGCAGGTTTTGATTCCAACTTTAAACTTGTTTCCACCATCGATGAAATCCTTCAAATAATCCAGCTCTTCTTTTGAAAATCCGGTTGAACTGTTGAAATCAACAGTAATTTCGTTTCTGTCGCGTGGCTTATCCTCGCTGGGCCTTAAAAACCTGTCAGTTGATTTGACATATCTTACATTATTTGTCTGGAGGACTGGCTGATCATTGGGGATCGTGTATTGATTACGATCGTTTGAGGCTGCAAGCAAGTGTGTATTTGCTCCCAATGACGGGTATAGCAAAATACTGACAATAGAAAGAAATGCGAAAATTTTTGGCATTACATATGATTTTTACAGCAAATTACCTATTTTTCAAGTGAAAACACAACAGACTGACATTAAAGTTTACAATCTGTTGTCAGGTTGTCAGGTTAAAAGGTGTAGAATCCATCAAGGAGGTGTTTATGAAAAAACTTCTTATCCTTGCGATGCTTTTGACAATCCTTGTCCCACAGGCCGGGTTGGTTCAAAACGCCAATGCCCTCGATCTTACGAGGAAGTTTATGAAACTCTCGCCAAGCGAATACCTTGAGCTAAAGCAGTCGTACAAGAGGCTTCCAGTCATGAAGCTTGATATTGCAAAATACTTTCTCGCACAAGCCGACGTACGAAACTACCTCCCGACATTCACCTGTGACAGGAACCAGGGATCAACGGGAACCTGCTGGGTCTGGGGCTGCACAGCCGGACTTGAAGTGGAGATCAACAAGAAAAGACAGGCTCTGGGACTGGCAAACGACCGAATCTCAATCCAGTACCTGGACAGCAACTACGTGTCACCGTCGGGCAAATGCTCGTTTTGTGGTGGCGCACCCGACAAGTTCGTCAATTTTTACAACAACAAGAAGATTTGCATTCCGTGGAGCAACACAAACGCCAGCTTCCTTGACGGTTCAGACTCTTGCGGTGGATGTCCGAGCAACATCGCAGCGTCATCGATCTCGACCACGCCCAACTACTATATAAACAGCATGTCTGCCGAAGCAGTGTTTGACGCAGCAGATTCGGAAGCCACAAAGATTTCAAAGATAAGAACTCTGCTTGACAACCACAACGGCGTAATCTTCGGTTTCCACTGGCAGGGCAGCCAGAACTTCACCACCCAGTGGCATGCTCAACACGAAACCGACATCTGGAATCCTGTTCTTGGCAATTCTGGCGACGGCAACGGCCACATGGTTTTCTGCTTCGGTTACAACGCCATCGGCAGATACTGGAGAATTCTAAACAGCTGGGGATGCGACGGCGGAAACAGACCAAACGGTGAGTTCAGACTCCCCTGGGACGGTGTTTATGGCGACGATCATTACGCCTGGTTCAAACTCAATGCCAATGTCTCAATCCCACCGGTCATCACGGCACTTGCAGCAACAAACGTCACATCGACAGGCGCAAGGATCAACGGCAGACTCACCACAGCCGGCAGCGAAACGGTAACCGTTTATTACCAGTACAGGGGTGAAAACCAGAAGTACGGCGACAAATTAGCTGCCCATTACGATAGCTCTTCCGGAACATACTATATAAACTTTGCCGGCCTGAAGGCTGCAACGAAGTATTATTTCAGGTTTGTTGCAAAGTCGACCCATTTTGAAATCAACTCAAACGACATGTCATTTTCAACAAACAAGCTCTAGCGAGCTTATTTTTATAGCTTTCGGGTTTTCTCGATTTCGGTAAGAAGATCGAGCTGGATTTCCTGGATCTGAGCCAGCCTCTCCCACTGGTGCGAGAGCAGGTGGTCAATTTTGTCGTGAAGATGCCTGATCTCGAGTTCAGCCTTGAGGTTGACCTGATAGTCATGCTGCGACCTTAGCCTGTCCTTTGCTTCCTGTCTGTTCTGACTCATCATGATGATGGGCGCCTGGATTGCAGCCAGACAGGACAGGACGAGGTTGAGCAGTATGAACGGGTACGGGTCTGGCGGACGGACAATTATCACCACAGTGTTGAGGATGATCCACAGCGCCAAAAAACCGCCAAAGATCATGATGAACGACCATGAACCGCCAAAGGTTGCAATCTTGTCGGCAAGCCTTTCGCCAAGTGACCACTTCTGATCAAATTCAGCATCGACGTTTTTTGAGAGCAGTTCGTGATCCCTGATGCTTGACAGAACCTCCTGCTCAATGCTTGTTACCTCGCCTTTTTCGGAAACAAGAAGCGAGTGGACATATCTTGCCCTGTATCTTGCAAGATCTGATTGGCAAATATATGAGTCGTCCGACCACTGTGGGTAATCCTTGCGAATCTCCCTGGTCAAGCCCTCCCTTATCGATTCGCCTGGGATGAGGTCGCTGCAATCATAGGTTTTCCCACACACCACACACTGATGGTTGTCTGTGCAAGTTCTGGTATCCATGGAGAAGCCTCCTTTGGAGAGAATCTACCAGAAAACAATTCTGGCTGCAATATCGCTAACCAGTCATGTGAAATTTTGACAGGCATATCTAAAAGGTATATAGATTAGTGCTGCTTTTTGAGCGCTTCAAGAATGGCTGGTAAAATCTCCATGCAGTCGCCAACGATTCCAAAGCTGGCAATCTTGAAGATGGGTGCATCAGGATCGCGGTTGATCGCCACGATGATGTCGCTCGTCCTCATGCCGGCCAGGTGCTGGTCTGCTCCAGAGATTCCACAGGCTATATATAGTCTTGGTGAGACTATCTTGCCAGTGAGTCCGACCTGGTGGTTTGAATCGATCCAGCCGGCGTCAACGACAGCCCTTGATGCGCCATAGGCACAACCGAGTTCAGCTGCAAGCTGCTTGACCACTTCAAAGTTTTCTTTTGTACCAAGTCCACGTCCACCAGAGATTATGACCTGGGCATCTCCAAGGGCTGGGCCATCAGAGCATCCCTGCTCAATACTTATAATGGTTTTCCTCACGTCTGGAACAGCCAGGGCAGCTTCAAGTCTCTCTAAAGTAGTAGTAATCTCTGCTGGTCTCGGAGGCTGAAAAATGTGTTGGTGGAGAGTGATTACCGCCGATTCAGGGAGCAATATTTTCGTTTTCGATTGACCACCGAAAGCCATTCGTTCAACAGCTATGCCTTCCTGGTATAAGAGGTCGGTGACATCGGTTACCAGAGGGAGATTTGCTCTGGCAGAAATCCTGGAGGCGACTTCCTGACCCCAGGGAGTCATCGGACAGATGATGAGGTTTGGTTTGCGATTGATTGCCAGGTCGGCTATTTCACGGGCAACCAGATCTGCCTCGAAGCTGGCGATGGATTCAGAATCGATGAGGATTGTCAGCGGCTGACCCATCTTGCCGAAAAAGTAGGAGTGATCAAGAAGGTTTGACCCAACTAGAACCATTGCCGTTTCCGTGTATTCGGTTTCGCCGATTTTGTAGCCGGCTCCGAGGAGTTCGGAGGTTCCTGGAGTGATCATTCCGTTCTGAATTTCACCAACGACCCAGATGTTCTTCATGGCATGGCTCCTTTCTCCTTGAGGGAGGCAATGAGCTTTTCAGCCTTCATATCTGGTGTTTCTCCATCGATCATTACCGTTTCAATCTGTCTGGTGACTGTTTCCTGAGAGACGATGGTTATTCTTTCAGCTTCGAGTTCGACTCCCAGAGATTCAAGTGTCAGCGTTTCCACTGGAATCGACATAGCTTTGGACATTCCACGAAGTGACGGCAATCTCGGTATGTTTATATTCTTGGTGACCGACACAACAGCTGGAAGCTGCAACTTCCAATGGGTCAGACCAACATCTGAGATCGTCTTTGCAAACAGCTCGCCAGAATCCATCTCAACCGATTCAGCTGCAAGGAGCGAGGGGACACCGAGGATTTCAGCAACCATTGCCGGAACTGAGGCGTTCATGGCATCGGTTGTCTGCTTTCCGCAGATTATGAGGTCAAAGTCTCCATGTTTTTTGATTGCGGCTGCAAGCACTTTCGCCGTGGTCAAAAGATCGGCTCCCGCAAGCTTTGGATCGCAAACGTGAGTCGCTTCAGAAACACCCATCGAAAGAAGGTCTCTTATGGCTGATACCGCTGATTGTGGCCCCATTGAGAACACTCTTACAGGAGCATCGCCAGCAAGTGTCAGCGCAAGTTCTGTGGCATTCTTGTCTATCGGGCTGACCGACATTGGGAAAGCCTCCCTGTCAAGCCTGCCATCGCTTCTATATCTGCCCACAGGAAACTTCTCGGGATCAGGAACCTGTTTTGCAAGGACATAGATCTTCATACAACCTCCGAATATATTCTGTGCCGTAGATTATAATTAAAACCTGACTTTATTCCAAGTGCAAGGCTTACAGGTTAACGGATTTTATAAGTTTGAAATAAATCCATACATGCATATTCCAGTTACCAAGTCAATTCTTCTGGTGTTGCCGTATCTGGTTCCTATTTTCGGTTTGATGCGTTAGAGAAGCGAATTTTTTGCAAAAAACCTTCAACCTAAATTACAGAACTAGAATTATGTTAATGGATTCTCGTAAAAATGTCATATTATTATGGATTTTACAGCATCAAAATAACTACCATCTCTTAGACAACACCAGCGCAAGAAGGTTTCCTAACCAAGGTTTAACATATTTTCCTTAAACAACATTTTTGGCTCTTGAAAGGGGTATTAGCAAGTCTATACTCACTGCGGTTTTAAAATTTGGGCGGTGAGACTCCGCCCCAAAAGGAGAAATAAATGAGCGACAAGGGTTTCAATGCATTCAAGATGGCGCAGGATCAGTTCGACAGGGTTGCAGACATGCTCGAACTCGACGAAGGAACAAGGCAGCTGCTTCGTTCTCCAATCATGGAATACCACTTCAGGATTCCAGTAAAGATGGACGACGGCTCAACAAAGGTCTTCCAGGGATTCAGGGTTCAGCACAACGACGCACGCGGACCGGCAAAGGGTGGAATCCGTTTCCATCCGCAGGAAACTGCAGACACCGTTCGTGCACTTGCAACATGGATGACATGGAAGTGTTCAGTTGTTGACATCCCACTTGGTGGCGGCAAGGGTGGAGTTATTTGCGATCCACACAACCTCTCCATGAGGGAACAGGAACAGATTTGCCGTGGCTGGGTCAGACAGGTTTCGAAGAATGTCGGTCCGGTGCAGGATGTTCCAGCTCCAGACGTCATGACCTCAGGCCAGCACATGCTGTGGATGATGGACGAATATGAGAAGCTCTCAGGCGGCCACTTCCCAGGTATGATCACCGGCAAGCCGGTTGGCATGGGCGGATCACTTGGCAGAACCGAAGCAACTGGTTACGGCCTCATCTACACAGTCAGGGAAGCCCTCAAGCTCATGGGCATCGACCCGAAGAACACAACCGCATCAGTCCAGGGTTTCGGAAACGTTGCCCAGCACGCAATCGAACTCTACAACAAGTACGGCGGAACAGTCGTTGCAGTCTCATGCTGGTGCCAGGATGACCAGTGCAGCTACACATTCAAGAAGGCCTCAGGCGTAGACTATAAGCAGCTCCTCTCAATCACCGACAAGTTCGGCGGAATCAATCCAAAGAAGGCCAAGGAACTCGGTTACGAAGTTCTTCCAGGCGATGCATGGATTGAGCAGGATGTTGACATCCTCCTTCCGTCAGCCATCGAAAACCAGATCACAGGCGAAAACGTTGGCAAGATTGCAAAGAAGGTCAAGATCATCGCTGAAGGCGCAAATGGCCCGACAACACCGGTTGCCGACCACGTCATTCACGAGAGAGGCATTTTCGTAATCCCAGACTTCCTCGCAAACGCAGGCGGAGTCACATGCTCATACTTCGAACAGGTTCAGTGCAACATGAACTACTTCTGGGAAAAGGAAGAAGTTCTCGACAAACTCGACAAGAAGATGACGTCAGCATTCCACGCCGTTGCCGACCTTGCAAAGAAGAAAAACGTCTACATGAGAGACGCTGCCTACATGATCGCAATCACACGTGTGGCAGATGCATGCAAGCTCAGAGGCTGGGTCTGATAGCCTAAAATCACCGATCCCATCGGTTTCATTGCCTCCACCCCCTTAGGGCAGGATCCGATTCTTTCAGCAGCCCCCTTCTTTCTTAAGAAGGGGGTTTTTGTTTGGTGCCCCTTAAACAATTGATTCCCTATTTTTCGACAGAAATGATTTCCGTCGTGTCGTAGTTTCAAATTTTTGCCCCATCAAAAAGCTTTCCTTCACCCATCACTTGACAATCAAAATATTTTGACTAAATTGAGTAATAACTCAATGAGTGAGGTGTCAATGAGTATTGACTCAGGACAGAGAAGCGACAGAAAAGAAAAGACCAGAAAAGCCATTGTAGACTCAGCTTTCGAGCTGTTTGCAAGCAATGGCATCATGGTAACCACAACCCAGGAAATCGCCAAAAACGCAGGAATTTCTCACGGTCTCATCTTCTCCTATTTCCCCACAAGAGACATCCTGATCCTGACAATGATTGAAGAATTCGGCCTCAGGCTGGTTTCCAGGATGAACGAGATCTCCGAACCGCTTGCGACGCTTGAACAGGTGTTAAATGCCCATCTGACCGTCATCTCCGAGAACGAGGCATTCTACGCCAGGCTCATGCATGAAAGCCCAACGATCCCGCAAACTGCACGTTCCGCCTACATCATGAACCTCAACTCGATTTCAGGCAAAATCCTGACTGCCATAAAACGGGACGCAGGAAAGGACGACCATCAGGCACAGATGTGGCTGAGAACCTGGAACGGACTTATTTTCTACTACCTGATGTATCGTGATTTCATCTCGCCCGGGAAATCCGTCATTGACGAGAAAAGAGGCGAAATCATGAGTTTTTTTCAAAATTGCCTGAAAGGTGAGATTAATGAAACGCTGCCAGTCGTGCGGAAGACTCATCGAACTGCTTGAGGACTTTGCGGGGTTAGACCAGTCCAGCAATTATTGCTGTTCGTGTGCAGATGATTCTGGCAAGATAAAATCTTTTGAGGAAGTGCTGGACAATCTCACACAAAGGATTGCAAAGACTGACGGTTTTGATGAATCAGCCTCGAGAAACGCAGCGTTGCAGATACTTGGAAGACAACCGGCCTGGGAGCCAAGATTTCGCAAGGAGGAAGGGATGAAAACAAACAAAAGAAGGGTGACCATTATCTCAGTTACTGCCATTCTGGTGCTGGTTGCAGGGAGCGCTACATGGTTGTTCGCAAGCAATTACTATGAAAACAAGATGTGGAGCAGGGAAATCCATATTGCCAAATATGACAATCCATTCTCAAACATCAGCAAGACGGAATCCAACGGATACGAGATTACAGAATTCAGGTGCAAGGGTGATCAGGAGCTGACAAACCTTGAAAACGGCATTCTCCAGTTTCAAAGTTACGAAGATGCTGCATACATAGAGAACAACAAAAAATTTATAAACATGGATGACATAAGGTATTCAAGCTATGTTTACAACATCGAGTCAAGAAAAGGCATGGATTTAGGATCGATTGGAACTTGGGATGATGAGAAGCTGACAAACAATCTGGTGTCGATGGTTGATGGAAAATTGGCGACAATTGGGTGGACATCGTCTTTCAATGTTGAAGACGAAGAACAACACGCCAGTGAATTGCTGCAGGATACCGGTCCAGTCAATATCGGTGCCGGATTGAGCCATAAAGTAAAGTTTGACTTGGCAGGCAAGAGGTTTTTACAGGACAATATTTCAGATGGGGAGGTGATTTGCCGGTTTGGACAGAAAACCATAGAAACTTATCCTGGTATGACTAACAGGTATGGTTTTGACCACTATCTGTTCATCATCGAAGAAGTCATGTGGTCTCCAGTGATAAGAAGAAAAATAAATCTCGGCAACAGGTATGCTCATCTCAATGGCATAAAAAACAATATTGCAGTGCTGGACTGTCAAAATGCAACAGGCGATCCAGAGGAGAAATCATTCCTGGTTGTCAATCTTGAAAACAACGAAACATTATTCATTCCGGCCAACTACTGCAGTTTCAAGCTGATGATAGACAAAAACAGGTTTATTTTCACAAATCCAAAGAGTGAGCTTTATATGTTCGATGTTTCAAGCAAAACCCAGCACCTGATTGGCAAGATTGAAAACAACATGAACGTTCTCGGGTTTTCACAAAGTGGAACTGACATAGATGTTGTGTTATCAATCCGTGACAAACATGGCTACAACAAATCATTTTGGAAAATAAACAGTAAACTTGGCAAGCCCCTAAAGATTTATGATGGTAAATACATGTCTTATGTCGGCATATCGGGCATGAATATAATCTGGTACACATTCGACGAGGATATGAAATACACTGAAAATGCAGAAGTGGTTGCCAGGCAAGAAAAGGCCAAGAGCAAAGGCAGAATCGTAAAGACCGACATCGGCACAGGCAGTACCGAAAATATTATTACCGACACGAACCTGACAATTAATGTAAAATGTGACGGTTCTTATCTTGCATGGGTCAGAAATGTCGGCCCCTTGGGTAACCAATGGCAAAACATCTGCTTTACAAAGCTGTCTGAAACAAAGTAGCTTCCACTCAGACTCCCCCAAGGTTAAGCAACCCGAGTGAACCAAAACCGGTCATGTTGCTTATTGAAAACATGACAACATTAGGATTACTCTCAATTTTAGTTCTGGTTTTCTTCGGCGTTTCAAGGTAAAGCGACGCCAGATGAGTCACAGCTGCGGATCGATTGCGTCGATGTTTCTGCTGCCAACGCCAGTTGTGGTCAACCAGATGCCGGCAAGCACGATCAGTCCGCCAACAACTGTTTGCCAGCCGATTTTTTCGCCCATGAACAGGTAAGCGATCAGCGAAGCCCCGATGGGTTCAAACAATATGGCCGTTGCCGTTATCGTTGGTGTAAGATGTTTAACGCTGACGTTTAACGCCGTGTGGCCGAGGAAGTGGGAGAAGATGCCCATTCCAATCATTGCAAGCCACGCCCAGTGGTTGAAGCCGATGAGTGCATTGCCAGAAATCAAGGCTCCAACAAGCAAAACAACCGTTGCCGTCGGATAGGATATCGAAACCGTCTGCCAAACAGTGAGCTTCTCCTGGCAAACCTTCGACAAAAGTAGGTATGCACAGGCAAAGATGGCTGCAATCAGCGTGAGGACGGCGCCAACTATTGAAGAAGACTCCCCTACTCCTCCTGAAAGAGCGATAAACGCTGAGCCGGAGAAGGCTATTGCAATGCCAATGCCCGAAAGCCAGCCCGGTTTTTTCCTCCAAAAGAAAAACTCAGCCAGAACCGTCCAAATCGGGGTAGTGGTCACGAGAACCACGCATTGAGGCAGGGGCATCATCGACATGCCCTGAAACCACAGAACAAAATGGAAGGCAAGCAGCACGCCCGAAATGATGGCAAGGGTCAAAGGCTTCGATTTTGGCGAGAATGGTTTGGAAAGTGTCTTGAAAAATGTTGCCCAGTCCAGCGTCCACGGTTTGCCAATCGGGATAATGATGACTGTTGCTGTGAAAAGCCTCCAAAACGCCATTGTGAACGGGATTCCATCGGCGCCATTGCCCTGGGCGATCCTGATGAACGGTGCAGCAAGGCATATACCGGCTATTCCAGCAGCCAGCAGGAGGAAATAGAACGCTTTTGACCTGTTTTCCATGAACGGATAAATGATAGCCTCAAACCTGCACAAATAAACTAATCCGGCGAATCAGTTCAAGAATACCCTGCATTCAATACCTATCTTATTATAAGGCCATTATTGTCAACAAACGGTCTGGGTATGGGCTTGGAGATGATCTCGAACTTTTCGCCGTTAAGCTGGGCAAGAATGCCTGGCTTAAGTAAAAATGTTGGAGGAGCAATTGGATCACTACAGATTATTGGTATTAGACCTCCAACATTTTCAATTATGTCAGTTATTTCACACACTTTTGATATTTGGCCGGTGGAGACGTCAGCAAAAGCAATATAGTATTTGTTTAGTTTTTTTCTACTGGTACCACCTTTAACGCCACCTTCTTGTATTTCGCCAGTAGCATTTATTTCCTGAGTGCCGATGAACAATTGTGCATGTGTTTTATTATTTAATACACAACCACCAATCAACGTTGACTGATAAATTTCGTATAGAGGATCAATATTGGCATGTTTTGTAACTTTATTTATGTCATGTACCTTACCCGCTGTAAGTCCAGTGAAAAATAAAGAATCGTAAATGCCTGTTAGATTGTGATTGAATTTAACGGCGCCAATTTGTTTGTATTTATCATTGCCAACATCATAAGGCCCTGTGTATCCAATTATCCCCAATGCCTGATCTGCATATACGGCCCAAGGTCTGTAAGGTTTCACAAGATCGGTATCTGTGAGTTCAAATGTGTCAAGATTTAGAGCGACTCCTCTTGCTGTAGCCCACGGCACAACAGGATTGAGTTCATCCATGTTTCTAACTTTGGCGTCTGAAGTGAATGGATTATAGAACTTGTTTTCTGGGGTGCGTTCAACCATGAGCATGAGGTTGTCCTTCCAACCAACAACAAAATATTCGTGTCCAGCTTCTTTGATTGTTTCACCATTAGTTTGATTGACAAAATCTTTCTCATACCTTGTTCCAAAGTGATGATAACTGTTGGTTTTTGTATCATAAACGAAGTAGTATTTCGCAAGAACACAAGATATGGGGTATCCATCTTCGGAGTAATTTTTAGTCCATACATAATCTATTGTCAGGCCTGTAAGGAATCTTTTATCTGGGGAGATTCCCAATAGTCGGCAATCCAAATTGTTATGTGTTGATTTGAAATCGTCTGTTCTTTCGAATTTATAAAGACTTTTCATGTATTCATCTTTAATCGGAATGTTGCGCAAAAATGAATAGCTGGAAATGATATCGGTATCGTTTATTAAACATGTGTAAACATCAGATCCTTTTCTATTTTGTGGATCATTCAGAATCAATCTCTTCCCAGCCAAAAACTGCAGCGAATGTTCCTTGTGAGTTTCCAGAACATCCACCTCATCAGTTACAGTTATCGAGAAATCGGTTTCAGGCAGAATGGTGTCAAGCGAGTACGTGTGGCTGTCAATTTTTTTGAATGGTTGCTTTGTTCCGTCTGGTAGCGTAAAGCTTACATCAGTCAGGTTGCTCTCCGATGTAACCTTCACTATCTGCTTTGTTTTCACATTGTTCCTGTCGTAGTCAAAAGATAGTTTTGGATAAGGCAAGACTTCAAGGTCACTTTCATACACAATGGATTTTGAACCATCTGCAGGCTTTCCCACAACTACAACCTTGTTTTTGCCCGGTGCAATGCCTGACAAAGTGAGACTGTCTTCCCAGTTGCCCGATCTGTCCGGGCTTATCTTGCTTTCCTTGAGAATATCCTTTGTCCCCAGTAATATGCCCTTGACCGGTATAGGAAAGTTTGCCTGAACTTTTATTGTGCTGTCTGGGTAGGCTTTGGTTTTGGAGATGGGAAAGTTTTGCTTTTCAATACAACCTGTCGATATCGAAGATATCAACGCCACCGTAACAAACAATTTAAAAACACACTTCCCCATGCAATACCCCCTTATTATTCCGTTAATCCTTCGGAGCCTCGAAGGAATAGTCGTCAAGATGCTCCGTGTCCTCGTGGAGCCAGGCAAGCGCGCGGTCGCGTGCGCCGTTCATCACGACTCTAACCACTTGCCACCGGTGTTTCGAGGGATGTCGATGACCTTGACAACGTTTGTGTAGTTTTCTGCTGTTGAAATGAATGTAACCAGACTGTTTGTCGAGTTCTGGATGAAGTCGTTATTGAAAATGACGCCTTTTTCGTCCGGGTAAAGTGGAAGGTAGCTGATGTTTGCCTCGACTAGGTCTTGGAAAAAGTGGGTTCCAAACGAGAGTTCAGGGGTGTAGTTGCCTTTCTTCTTGGCAACTTCGACAAGCGCTGCCGTGTTGTTTATGTCGCTGTAAGTGACCCTCACGCCCATCTTTATATCGCCTCTTGAACCCCAGCGACCTGGCCCCATGAGAATGAATCTGCGTTTTGCAAGGGCAAGATTGAGCCTGCCTATTATTTTCCCAACCTCAATCATCTCTGTCTGTGTCGGGAGCTTGTCGTACTCAACAGGGTCAACGTAAACGAGGTAGCGGATGTTGTCGCAAACTCCATAGCTGACATATCGATTGGCTGAAAAGACCTTGTCTTTCTCGGCAATGTTGTCAGGTATTTCCACGCTTTCGCCGATCACATTGTGAGCCTGCGGTCTGCACTGGAGGATGTAAAGATCGGTTCCATCGGAAGCAAACTCGACATCCACTGGTGTTTTAAGCGTTTTTGCCAAAATCTCGATGATCAGCTTCATCTGCTTGAGGAACGGAGTTCTTGAGAGAAGATTCTCGAAAGTGAAGATCAAGTCAGGGTCTTTTGGATCGAACGTAACCGGATTGATGGGGATCACATTACCATGTTCATACCGGCTCAAAAGTCTGGTTAATCCTGGATATTCATCGCCATGATCGCGAACCAGCTTATCAATTTCGAGCGTTTTGAACTCTGAGGTTTCAAGGTCGATGCAGTCGATGTATTTTTGACTGTATCGGGCAATTTCCTCTGGAATGACGTTTACCCTCAATCCAGGTTGACCAGGCGAGACAAGCAGAGGGTAATCGTTTCCGACCCTGTCGACAGCCCTTGTGCCCAAACCGGCAACCAGTCTGATGATTCCGTCGTCTCGCTTGATTCGAGGTGACCATCTGAACTCGTTGTTTGAGAAGGCGACGCCGGCAAAGCTTGGGAGGAAATATTTTCCAACTTTTTTCCCAACAACTTGTTGGATCAGACAGCCCATCTCCTCGCGATAATCGAGCAAACCACGTTCAGTCCTGTATTGGATTGCATCGGGATTGAGTGTTGATGCGTATACCTCGGAAATAGCATCGCTGAGTTGGTCAAACCTGTGTTTCTTGAATCCGAGGTTTGCAATGAAAAGACTCTTGTATTTACCGGAAAATGCAGCACCAAAGCTGTCTTCAAGCAGCGACGAGCTTCTTACAATGATTGGTTTTTCAGCCAAATCATCTAGGGCAAGGCTGAGTCCGTTAACAATTTCTGATGAAAACTCGGAGTGTTTGAACACCTGCTCGAAATACTGGTACTGATATTTCACCTCGTCAATCGAATTGTACTTGAGGTTCAAAACCTCGTCCAAAGCGTTGAAGATAATAAAATCGTAGATACCGTCGGAGAGCAGATACCACGTCCTCGGCGTTTTTACGTTTGAAAGCAGCTCAGGGTACATCTTCTTTGCGTTGTGGATGATCGAATGGGCAAGAAACAATCCCGCGCCCTTGCCTCCCAGCCTACCGGTTCCCTGCGCTGGGCCGATGACCCTTGTGAGCAGATCGCCAAAATCATCGAGCGAAAGCTCGTTTTTGGCTATGTTTATGAAATGAAGGTCATTTTTTAGGAAACGTCTTATGAGGCCGACTTTGACGCCGATTGCCTGAGCCTCAGAGAGCTCTCGTTCTGTCTCGGGCAGCTTGAAATATCTGCCCATCGTGTCGGTGATTTCTACAAGTGGAATTCCAATTTTTTCAGCCGCCTGCGTAAGGAATTTTGTCCTGTCCTCACGAATCCACTGCATGAGATTTTGAGAGATAACCTTTGGCTCAAGGATTCTTGCTGCAATTGCAAAGGTTTCATCCAGAACATGCTCAAGCTCGTCCAGATCAAGTTTTGGATTTGGCTTGTTCTGCCCGGATG
>CAYYJO010000042.1:0-16711 GCA_964472265.1 uncultured Caldisericales bacterium
TCCCTCATCCGGCTTTCAGCCACCTTCTCCCCAAACTTCGTTTCAGGAGAAGGATTCAAAACAAAAACCCTCGCCCAGACGAAGTCAGGGAGAGGGTAGGGTGAGGAGTGTTTATTGTTTGTCCCCTTATCAAGGGGGATGCAGGGGGATTATATAAACCTACAACCTCCCTTAATAATGGAGGCAAGAAATATTTACTGATACAGCGTTTCCACGTTTGAAGTCGTCAGATTCGGTACGATCTGTCCGTTGAGGCCGGTGAGGACGTTCTTTGCGCCGACTTCGACGAAATCATCGACACCAAGCGCCATCGCCTGCAGAATCGACTTCTCCCAGAGAACCGGCGAGTTGATCTGCTTTGTTAGGTTCATCCTGATTTCTGCAGCTGTCTTCATCGGTTGAGCGTTGACGTTTGCGATAACCGGGAACTGTGCATCTTTTATGTCGGCTGCCTCAAGGTCTTTTGCAAACTCTTGAGCAACAGGATTCATCAGTGACGAGTGGAATGGGGCTGACACGTTGAGAAGTTTGGCCAGTCTTGCCTTTTCGGCCTTTGCAAGCTCCATCGCCTTCTTGACCGCTTCGGTCTGGCCTGAAACGACGATCTGTGACGAGGAGTTGAAGTTTGCCGGTTCGCAGACGCCAAGGTCTGATGCGTTGTGGCAGACTTCCTTGACCTTTTCGATCGGGAGGCCGATGATTGCGCCCATCGTGCCAGGAATTTTTGCGGTTGCGTCGCGCATGAGTTCGCCTCTGCGCCTGACGAGTTTGAGGGCGGTTGCAAGGTCAATTGCCCCAGCTGCGTAAAGGGCTGAATATTCGCCAAGGCTGTGGCCGAGAGCATAGGAGCAAGTCATCCCTTTTGCCTTGAGGAATTCGATCCAGGCTGCTGAACAGGCAAGGAGCGCCGGCTGGGTGTTTTCGGTCTGGGTCAGCTCTTCGAGCGGGCCTTCGCTCATGAGCTTCAGAAGATCAAAGCCAAGGATGCCGTTTACTTTGTCCAGGACTGCCTTCCCTTCAGCAAATGCTGCAACCTTGTTTATCATTCCGACGTACTGCGAACCCTGTCCGGGCATAAGAAATGCTCTATTTGCCATTTTCAATCTCCTCTGCAATTTGTTTAAATTTTTGCTTGGCTCTGAAAGCCCTGACTTTTGCAAGGTTTACCGAGATGCCAAGTGATTCTGCGATATCTTTGAACGACATGTCGTTGAGCTCACGCATGATTATTATCGCCCTGTACTGTTCCGGTAGCTCGTTTAGGGCTATCATCGCAATGCCCTGTTCGTCATGCCTGATCACTTCATCCTGGGGGTCAACATCCTCATGGTCTTCAATGGGCGGTCTTCTTGAACGCTTCTTGATCTCACGAAGGGCTGTGTTGATGGTGATCCTGTAAATCCATGTGGAAAGCTTTGACTCACCCTTGAAATGCTTGATGCCGAGGAAAATCCTCAGGAACACAAGTTGGGACACATCCATTGCGTCTTCGCGGTTGCCCATAAGGTAATAAGATTCGGTGAAGACCTTGTCCCCGAATTTTTCTATGAGCTCGTCAAAGGCCTTTTCGTCGCCTTTCTTGGCAAGCTCGATCATTTCCAGTTCGTCCAACTACTTCTCCTTGAAAAACGAGATGAGGAGGAATGCTGATCCGGCGATGATGATAACCCATGAAAACCACGGTGTCCAATCGAGCGGGAGACCGATTGGGTTTCCGTTTGCGTCCTTGACTGCGATTGCAAGAATTCCACCTGCCATGAAGATGGCGGCGGCTACTCTCAGAGCCCAGCGAATCATGCTCCTCCTTTAAAGTCCAACTTCGGCGATGACCACTTCATAGGGATCCATATTTATTTGATACACAAACTCCGATCCGGTAACCTTCACACCCTTAATCTGTTTGCCTGTTGTGTTGGAAAGCAGGACAAGACGCTTTCCCTTGTAATCAAAGGCCGAATAGATCACGTCCGGGTTTGTGTCATTGTCTGAGTCGGTTTGAATGTTGCAGTTTAGTCCGGTTACTGGCACGCCTTCAAAAAAATAAGGCTCATATTTTTTTATCTCTGCAAAAAGTTTTTTGCTCTCGTCGATGAGTTTTTGTGGAGCGACGTAATATGCCCAGTAGCAGATGCCTCTTGCGCCCATGATTATAGGTGTCCATGTCATCCAGCGGAACTCGTACTCTGTTGGGATTGTCCAGGTTGGGTAAGATTTAATGTCTCCGAATGCTTGCGGGACGAAAACAAAGTTTTTCTGCTGGTTTCTGGCAATTTTTACGGCCTTTGAAACCCATTGTGTCATCCAGTTCAAGTTTCTTCGTGTTACCTCGACAGGGTAGCAGTCGATGAAGATTTCGTCGCATGCTTTCGAGTAAACCTGCAGCACCTTCCAGTCCTGGAAGACGGCTTCGAGCTTGTGTTCCGGGTTCGGGTCAAACTCCCTGACGATGTCATGGATGTCTTTTAGTCTGTCTGGATCGATGTTTCTTAGTTCTGGTTCGTCGCACAGGTACCAGCCGTAAAGTGCGGGATGATTTGAGAATTTGCGTATTCTTTCAGCTAACCTTTCGCGGCTTGTACGTCGTGTCGGGAGATCCCAGTAAACCTGGGAACCGGCGTTGACGAAGTTTATTCCCCTCACAACTGTTTCGTCAAGATCAATATTGTCGACGTTGAATGAGACTTTCACCCATTGGTCGCGTTCTTTTGGAATGTTGCCTGCTCGGATCGCCGGAAGATTTTTTTCATACTCTTTTCTCGGAAACAGGTCTTCACCCCAGTAGACACGGTATTTCCAGGCGAAAGCGCTCTCGTCCTTTTTGGCTGCATAAAACTCAAGCATCAACTCTTTGACGGTTGAATCTGAAGGGATGTAGACCATGACTTCAAAAACATCGTGCGGCTGGATGTTGAGTACTGGATAGCCGGTGTAATCCATGTAGAAACCGTGCTGGTTTATGCCCTTTTTATCCCATCCACCGTGATGGCTGGCCTGTTTCTTGTCTGTTATCTGCGGAATGTTCACATTTTGATACGCGTAATCAAAAGACCACTGCCAGTCACCGATTGTGAACGCAGGCTTGGGCATGTCGTTGTCAAACCACTTCCAGTCAGCCGTGACATCAAGTAGTACTTTGATTCCACGCTTGTTGGCTTCATCAAGGTAAGTCTGGATTTCAGAATCTTCCAGTCTCCCTGAAAGGATGTAGGTTATTGCGAAATTGCCGCCGGTTTGTTTGATGCCCTCGAGGTCTTCCGTTTTCAAAGAAGAGTACCATCCAAGGGAAAAGCCTTTGTTTGAAACAGGCTCGATTCCGCTCGGTTCAGGATTGCCGGTTTCGGGTTTTCCCGATGTGCAGCCAGAGAGTATGACGGTAATGACAAGTGCAAGTAGTGTCTTTTTCATGTGCCGGTTGAAAATGATAGCACAGGAAACACCTCTAGTTCAAGAGGACAGAGAAATCAAGTTTCAAAATGTCGTTTTCACAACTTGTAACTTTTTTTCGTTTGGGTTGTCATATAGGTTACCAAAGCGAAAGGCTCTGGTGAAGCAAAAAAGTTAAATTAATTGGAGGTTAAAAATGGAAACTAAGGACATTACTAGACACATCATTTGGGCGCTCGTCATTTCAGTTGGCTGGTGGCTTGTTACATGGCTGCTTGGCATGATTCCGACAATCGGTGCATGGCTCATCCAGATCATCAGCTGGACGTTTGTTTTCGGCCTTCTGTTCTACGCAATCAACGGCAAGGGAATGACACATGGTCTTGTGGCCGGTATCATCTACGCCATCGTTTTCCTTGTTGTTTACATTCTTCTTGGCGGAATGCTCTTCGCGCTCCCGATTTCAGGACAGATGCTCCCGTTTTTGGACCATATCAGTCCTTCGGACAGATGTTTGCATGGCCTTCTGGAGTTTGGCTTCAGCTCATTGCCTTCCTTCTCTTCGGCGCTTTCATCGGCTGGGCAAACGATCACAAGTAATCTCTGTCGGTATAAACTAGGCTCCGCTTGCAAGCGGAGCCTTTTCATTTTATGGATTGTTTATAAAGATTAAGATGATAACTGTCAATATTCTGAAAAACCGATTTGTTGCTTTCATTTTGGTTAATATTTGAAATTAAGGTTAAAAATCATAAAATGGCTATAACCTAGGAGGTTGATGATGAATAGATTCGTAAATCACTTGCTGATTTCACTGTTAATCGCTTTTGGTCAGGCGATACTGTTGTTTATCCTGCTATTTACCGGACCAGCCATGCTGGTTTTGTTTCCGGCGCTAGTTTTACCGTTCCCGTTTGTGCTTTGGTATCTCGGAATGAGTGATGCAAAATCAATTGGTGAGGGTATTGGCTTTTCTTTTTTGTACTTCTTTTCGTGGGTTATCGGCATCGTTATTTTAGCTTTGAGCAGATATCCGTGGGTTGGTTATGAAGCATATAATTATTTATATGGAACATACGCCGGTTTCAGCTATGGGGATATTAACTCAATGATTCTGCCTGCAATTTTACTATTCCTTGGCTTACTGATAGGTGTACTACTGTTTGGTTTGTCTTGTGGCTATATCAACAAAAAGAAGCAGTCCTGATCTTTTAGTCGTCATTCAAGCCGTGTCCTTGTGGCACGGCTTTTTTCTTTTCCTCCAAACAGGTAGAATGATTCCATGAATATTGAAACCTGGGTTCTAATTTTGGTTCCGTCAGTGGCCATTGCGGCTGCAGCTTTGTGGTTCACGATTTCCTATGCCAGGCGTGATCCGAAACGGCAACAGGAAAACATAGAGATGCTCAAAAATGTTGACGAAGCCTTGAAGAAAGGCGAAATCACACCCGAGGACGCAAAGACCGTTCGTGAATCTGTGGAAGGCACAACTGAACAGGACTAGTTTTTAAGAATCTCCATCAATAATGCCGGTCAAAATGTTGCGGTTTTTTGAGCTTTTGCTCCTGAGGTTGTTTATCAGTCGTTCGATTACCAGATAAAGCGCCAACGAGCCGAGGAAAACTGCGAGAAGAATCTTCCAAAGCGGGACTGGCATTGAAATAGGGTAGCCTGGCTCAATGACGGTCAGAGACTCGCCTTGCATATCCAGCTCCCCGTCTGTTAATTTGTCAGCATTGAAAACCTTTCCTTCAATCCTTACCGTGTCACCTTTGTAGAGGTGCTGACCCCAGACTTTCACAGATTTTGTCTGTTGGCAATCGTTGAAGAATACGCCAATTGCGAGATTTCCATCGGTTACATTGATCCAGCATCCATCGCGTCGCTCAATTGGTTCGGAGATGACTTCGCCTTCAAGAACCACCGGTCTTCCGTTCATGCTTGGATTTTTTGAAACTATGTCGATAAGCTCGCTTGAGCTGTAAATTCTGTCGGTTGCCAAGATGCACTGTGGGATAATGAATAGGATTGTTGCTGCCAAAAGGGCTTTCCAGTTCATTGCGCCTTCCTTTTAAAGATCGATCCAATCCAGATGACGATTGTTCCAAACAAGGCAAAAATGCTCAGGAATTCCATTCTTCCGACCCACATCGAAATGATGTAAACGATTTTCAGAAGCAGTGGCATGCTTGGGGTTGTTATACCTACTGACAATCCGCACGTTGCCACAGCTGAGGTGGCTTCAAAAGTAGACATTGTTGCATCGTAACCCAAAAGAACTCCTGTCAGCGACGCCAGAAAGTACATCAGGGTGAAGCAAGTGAAAATGAAGAAAACTTGCTTGAGGGCTGACACTTCCATTGTTTGATCTTTGATGTGATGGTATTTGAGAGTCAAAACCGCCGACTCAGGAGCAATGAGTTTTTTGATCTCGAATATGAGAGTTTTGAAAAGAAGACCGATCCTCATGTTCTTGAAACCACCAGCAGTAGAGGTCATGCATCCCCCGACGGCTGTTGCGATGATTATTCCAAACAGTGCGATATTGCCATACGAATGTGCAAACTGGGGAGAATAAACTGTTGCTTGGCCGGTTCCGGTATGCGCCGAGACGACATTAAACAAACCTCGTCTTATCACCGACATTATCCCATCATACATTTTTCCACTGAAAAGCCCGAAGGCAACGATTGACATTGTTATTGAGGCGGTGAACGTGAATGAAAGAACTTCAATGTTCCTGAACAGCTCTTTTACATTGCCGCGCCACACCGTGTAGTGAAGGGCAAAATTGAACGAACCCAGAACCATGAACACCATGTTCCCTATCTCAAAGGCAAATGAGTGGTAATACACGGCATTTTGTGATTGAGGGGCAAAACCGCATGTGCTCCATGCCGACATGAACATCCACATACCGTGAAGGAATCCCCTGTCCCAGGCGAAACCTTCAATCCAGGCGATTGTTGTGAGTACGATTGTCCCAACGGCCAAAGAGATAAGGGCGATGATCCAGATTGATCTGGCCGTGTTTTTTATCGAAGGCATCAAAGTTTCATCCTTGCCTTCAGAAACCATTGTCTTAAATGACCCACCGGTTGCTGGGAGCAGGAAAGTCAGCGCCAGTACAATTATCCCCTGACCGCCGATGTAGGCGACAAGATGCCTCCACATGTTCAGGCCATTGCTCAGATGGTCGAGATCCTGAACGAGAATCAAGCCTGATGTTGTGAAGCCGGACATCACTTCAAAATAACAATCGACAAAATAGACATAGTGACCGGAGAGATATAGGGGAACTGCACAAAACGCACAGGCGAAAAGCCATGTGGATGCTGATATTATCATGGCCTGGAGAAGGTTGGGTGACACCTTGTCGGCTTTGATGAATTTGCCAACCGTGTAACCAAAAATGATGCATAGGGACATGGATATGATAAAATCAAATACGGTTGACCATTCACGGTAACAGATCGCGACAATTATCGGGATTATCATTGCAAGACCGAGGCCAAAAATTGCCTTGGCCGTGTATGACACAACCACATACATATCTTTTACCGAGAGTTTTTTTATCATCTTACCAACCAGAGCAATGCAACAATAACAATCAGCAGCGAGATCAGACCCAATGCCCAGAGGATTTCCGAGCCGAGACCCTTTATGGATTCATCAAAAGGCCTGTCCTCAGATGAGTCCCTGCTGGCAGACCAGTTAATTTTAATTGCCAGTTCTGATGGTTTCTTCTTGCTCATGGCAGGTGGAAAATCTTCCTGAATTCGTTTATGGACTCCGGCGTCATTACCGTAATGATGCTGTCGTCAGGCTCAAGGACAGTTGTGCCGTGCGGGACAAAAACCTTGTCCTTGCGGAGGATTGAAACAACCAGGATGCCCTTCTCGGTTAGCCCCAGATCGACAAGTTTTTTTCCTGAAGCTCCGTGGTGGTTGATTTTGACTTCAGCGATTTCGAGCTTCCCCTTTGCAATCGGGACGAGGTTGAGCAAATCCTGAAAACCGAGGTTTTCACTGATGAGGTTTGCCAGAATGTGTGTGCTATCGAAGACGACATCAATGTTCATGGCTCTAAAAACCTGAGTATTTGCTGGGTTATTGACCCTTACAACGGCTTTGGGAACACCGAAAACATTTTTTGCAAGCTGGCAGGCCACGAGGTTGTTCTCATCGACACCCGTTACGGCGACAAAAACATCGGCATCTGCAGTGTTTGCATCCTCAAGATACCTGATGTCAGTACCATCGCCCTGAATGACGAGGGCATCGGTTTGATCGACAAGTTTCTGTATGTGTTCCGGGTCTGGTTCGATAACCGTCACTTCATGCTTCTTTTTGGTGAGGATTTTTACCAGATTGAGACCAACCTTGCCGCCACCGACTATGACAATAAACATCAGACGCCTCCTTTGAAGCTCTCCATCAGCTGGTAGAGCCTGGAGGTTGGAGCAAGGAGAATCCACGATTTTGCATCATCCGGCTCTTCGTCGATCCAGGGGAAGATGAGTTTTGAGTGAGTCCTCATACCCACAATCTTGCACATGAACTCACGTTCAAAATCTTTGATGTTCTCTATGTTTACAAGCTGGATCGGGATTTCAAGCAGTTCGAAGTCACCGTTGTTGAGCGGAAGTCTGGAATTGAGCTTCATTGAGAGGAGTTCGGCATATATTTGATACGAACCAAGCGTTGTTGGGCAAACGCCACGAAGATCGAGGCGCTCATAAGTTTTCTTCTTTCTTGGGTCGAAGATTCTTATGACAATTGACTTGACGCCAAAGATTTGCCTGATGGTTTCAGCAACCATTATGTTTGTATTGTCGTTTGGGGTGACAACCGCAATGCCATCGGCTGCACCGACCTCTGCATCTTTGAGGACTCCAACGTCAAACTCAATGCCAGCGACCTTTCTTCCTGAAAAAGTACTCGGAAGTATGTTGAAGTTGTCTGGATTTGAATCCACGATGGTTACATTGTGGCCGTCCGCGCTGAGGATTGTTGCCAGCGATGAACCGACCCTGCCTGATCCAATCACTACGAAGTTCATTTTTCTCCTTTGGCGGGGGCGCATAGGAATCGAACCTACCCGTGGAGTTCACCACACACTGGATTTGAAGTCCAGGAGGCCCACCAGAGCCCAACCACCCCCGTCACGAGCTGAAAAATGTACTACAAAGCCTTGATTTGTCAAGTGCCGATCAAAGAAGGCTTAACCTTACAACCTACTATTATTCATAGTTTATTGCGGTTTGCTTTAAGACACGGATAAATTCCAGAAGCAGCTCACAACAAAAGGAGCCCAACCACCCCCGTCACGAGCTGAAAAATGTACTACAAACCTTGATTTTCGTATTGTCGTTCAAGAAAAATATAATCCTAAAATCTTTTCTTATTCTTTTTTTGAAAGATTGTCTAAAGTTATGGATAAACCACAGGATCAGTACACAACAAAGGGAGCCCGGCCACCCATTCTCGAGAGGAGAAATGAGCCACGAACTTTATTTGTCCATTCCCTTCGGCCCTAGCTGTCTAACATCACCGTTCCTGCGGGTCAAACCAAGCAAATCCAACAACTCGAGCATAGCCTGTGCATATTTTCTGGATGCCTTTATCTCGTCCCTGAACTGTGCGAGTTTGATCGAACCCTCTTTGGCGATGTATTTTTTCACGATCTGAAATGCAACTTCGACCGCATCCTTGTGGAAGTACAAATCCTGGTCACCGCGCAACAGCTGCTTTTCTGAAATCAGTTTTGACAGGACTGATTCAAGCTCGCGTCTGCTGTTTGCGAATCTCGAACTTTGGCGAATCTCTGTAAGTGACGGTGGTTGAAGGATTTCATGTTTGAGCATTGCAACGACAGCCTGCTCGATTGGATTTTGTGTTACCGATGAGCCTGAAACAATATCATTTCCGACTTTTTTAAGTGGCTCTCTGACAGCGTTTTCAATCACTGAGGAGAAGATGTCCTCCGGTATTTCAGGTGCAAGCCTTGATCTGGCTTCAGCCTTGGAAAGCGTTGTTCTGTCGGGGTTGTCTTTGAAGAATCTGGTGATGTCTGCCGCGAGTTTGTCTGTAATTGATTTCAGAACCGAGACCGAGACCATGCGATATCCGATCTTGATTATGTCTTGATCCTTGAGGAATTTCTCAAAACGGTCGTCCGGCCAGTTGACCAGAAACCTCAGCTTGCCAATTTCAAAGCCGTTTTGTCCGGTTTCGGTGATCCTTATTTTTAGATAATCTTCATCTTTGCAGGCATCGATTTGTTTGAGTCTGTCGATGGTTTCCTGATGTTGAGGTTTTTGTGTCGGCTCGACATCAAGCACGTTTCCACCGCCAACCGTGTCGGCAGGTGCGATTGACCTCAGGATGAACCTTGCTCCCCTGGTCATTGGAAGCGGTGATTCAAGGTGGATTCTTGCAAATCCGTCTCCATGGTCAATGTAATCGACTTCCTGAACGATCGTTGCGTAATGGAATTTCAGTCTCGTCTTGCGTTTGACATTCTTGACCAACTGCACTTTTGCGTCAATCACTGAGGTGGCATCAAATTTTTTCGGGGTGGCTGCTATGTATCCATGGTCAAGATCAGCCTTTTCCATGTTTGGAAAATTGATTGCAAGCCTTGACCCTGCCAGCCCTGTGTCGGTTTCGGCGTCGAAGAGCTCAATTCTTCTGACTTTTCCGAGTTTTCTTGTCGGGAAGATTTCGAGTTCTGAACCTTTGGCAATTGATCCCTGCCAGAGCGTTCCAGTGGTTACAACTCCAAAGCCTTTCACCGCAAATGCCCTGTCGATCGGGTAAAAGGCTGGCATGTTCAGTGGTCTTGGTTCGGAATGGTCTAGCATTTCATCGATTTTCAACAGGAGCTTGTCAATGCCCTCGCCCGTGAATGCGGAAACCTTGATTCTTGGCGCATTTTCCAGAAATGAGTTGACTACTAGCCTGTCAACTTTTGATTGTAACTCGGCGTCATCGTGTGGCAGGTCGCACTTGGTCAAAACGACGATTCCAAGTTTCAGATTGAGTTGGTTGAGAATAGCCAGATGCTCTTCTGTCTGAACCTTCGGCCCCTCATCGCAGGCAACCGTGAACATTACGAGGTCAAATCCCTGAGCGCCCATCAGCATCTGCCTGACCAGTTTTTCATGGCCTGGGACATCGACAATGCCGCATTTTCGGCCAGAAGGCAGCTTTAGCGGGGCAAAGCCCAGCTCGATGGTCATCTGCCTCTCTTTTTCCTCTGGCAGCCTGTCAGGATCAATCCCGGAAATCTTTGTTACAAGGGTTGATTTTCCATGGTCAACGTGGCCGGCCGTGCCGACAATAAAGCTTCTTGCTTCCATTTGGAACAATTCTATCTGAATCCGGTACTCTAGACAAGAATTACTTTTTCAGCTGTGCTTTCAGGTAACCCCAGATGAACTCGTCCAGATCGCCTTCAAGGACTTTGCTGGCGTTGCCGACTTCGATGTTTGTCCGGTTATCCTTTACGAGCGTATAAGGTTGAAGGACGTATGACCTTATCTGGTTGCCCCATTCGATTGAAACCCTTGGCCCACGCATCTTTTTTTCTTCATCGGCAATCTGCTCATCCTGAAGCGCCTGCAGTCTTGCCGAGAGGATTTTCATTGCCATTGCGCGATTCAAGCCCTGTGAACGCTCGTTCTGGCAGGCCACAACGAGACCGGTTGGGTAGTGTGTAACCCTTACGGCTGTGTCGTTTTTCTGGACGTTTTGACCACCATGGCCAGATGCGTTGAAGGTGTCAACCCTTATGTCGTCAGGGTTGATCTGAATTTCTTCTGCTGGAGGCAGTTCGGGCAAGACTTCGACCAGCGAGAAGGAAGTGTGCCTTCTGTGGTTTGCGTCAAACGGCGAGATTCTCACCAGCCTGTGAACGCCTTTTTCACTTTTCAGGAATCCAAAAGCGTAGTTGCCGTCGATTTTCAGTGTGGCAGATTTCACGCCGGCTTCATCTCCTGGTGAGTATTCTTCGATTGTGACCTTGAAATCATGCTCTGTTGCCCATCTTGTGTACATCCTCATGAGCATCTCTGTCCAGTCCTGGGCATCGACGCCACCTGCGCCTGAACTAAAGCTGAGGAAGCAGTTGAGCTGGTCGTTTTTGCCAGAAAGCAGGTTTTTGATCTCGATGTCATCAAGCTTTTTTGCAATGTCCTTGATCGATTCCTGCAAATCCGGAATCTGGGATTCATCGCCCTGGGCAAACTCGACAAGAACATCGGAATCATCGAGGGATTTTTTTACCTCTTCCAGAGCGTTGAGCCTTTCGTCAAGAATGGCCAGCTTTTTGTTCAATTCCTTGAATTTTTCCTGGTCACTCCAGACCTCTGGCTTTTGTGTTTCAGCCTGTATTTTTTCTTTCTCTACCCTAGAAGGGTCAAAGAAACTCCTTCGCCTGGGTGAAGCGAAGCTTAAGCTCATCCAGACTGCGAATCAAATCGTCAAGAAGCATTAGTAGGGGTACCTTTCTTTGGGGATTTCGACATAAACTCCCGAAATCGGGTCGAGGAGGTAAGTTTTTGCCGTTTTAATGTGTCTGAAATGGAGATAACCTTTCGAGGTGACCCTGAGGTTTTCAATCAGTTCAGGCGTGAGTTGCTCGCCATCAAGCTCAGGGAGCTTTACTGCAATCGGAGCTGATGCAGATTTTGCCGTGATTTTTGAGTAGACGAGTGTATGATCTTTTAAGAAAAAGGCTGCATTGTCATGGAAACCAATCGTTGGAAATTGAATATTTTCCATCTTGATGATTTCGGATGTGCTTAGATTGAGTTTGCCAATGTCATTTGAAATATCTTTATTGCTAGAAGAAAAAGTTATCAACAGATTATCTGAATCTATCGTGCCAAAAATATTTCTTAATTCTATTTCCTTGTTTTCTATTGGGATTTCATTTTCATTTCCCGTTGTTGGCTCAATCGATACAATCATAGGTACAATGTCTTTGTTTGAAGCCCAAGTATTGGTTGTCATATCGTATGTTCCGATAATTTCTGATCCACTGTCAACCATCGCCGAGTCTTTATATTTTTGAACAATCAATCCCTGATCGGTCCAGTAAAAACCTGGGAACTCGACAGTGCTCCGACCGATAGGATTGTAGTGGACGAAATTTTCTTTGGACTCGTAAGTTTGGTTTCCGCTGGTTATTTCGAAAATAGAAAGGATTCCATTGATGTTCATCAACGCCAGAAACTGTCCGCTTGATGAAACAGAACCGGTCAGGATATCGGCCTGACCGGCTTTAAGTTCGAGATTTCCACCTTCGATGAGAAGGTTGAAGCCGCTTCCAAAACTGGTTGTGCCTTCTTTTGGTGAGGCTTTGAGTGTGAGTGCGCCAGTGCCGTAGAATCTGTATTTTCCGGACTGCCCAAAGAAAACCTTTGAGTTGTCGTCCTTTGATGCCAGATAAACGCCGGCTCCCTGATCATATTTCAAGAGTGAATCGGCAACCATTTCGCCTTTTATGCGGTTTCCGAAGAGGTTCGGAGAGAGCCACACGCAGTAGCCGAGGAAGGCCACAATTGCGACTGCCACAATCACTGTCTTGAATTTTGTCACTCATTCCTCCCGCAGCAGTTTTTGAATTTTTTGCCTGAACCGCATGGGCAAGGATCGTTTCTTCCAACTTTTGGCTGGTTTCTTACCATCGGAGTGTTTGAAGCGTGGCCTGACTCGGTTGGTCTGGCTTTTGCGTATTCGTCATCCTGCTCATCCGGTGGCAATTCGCTGAGCTTCTGGGCTTCCTTGATCGAGTTCTCGTTTGTCTTGCCAACGTTTCTTGTTGGTGCCGGAGGAGTGTTGGCCTGCAGTTCAACCCTGAACAGCAGTTTCGCTGTCTCTTCCCAGATTGAGGCGAGCATGTTGTTGAACATTGCAAAGCCTTCCTGCTGGTATTCCTGAAGTGGGTTCTTCTGGGCGAAACTTCTCAGATGGATGCCTTCCCTGAGATTGTCCATGTTGTATAGGTGGTCTTTCCATTTCTGGTCTACAACGTGGAGGAGGACGAAACGCTCGATTTCACGCATGGTTTCATTGCCGAAGCGCTGTTCGCGGTCTTCATAGACCTGAAGGCATGCCTGTGCGAGGTTTTTGACAAGTTCATCCCTGTTCCTGTAGTCCACGGTTTTTACAGCTCCAGCCGTGAAATCCATAACCTCATTCATGAGCATGGTCAGGTTCCAGTCATCGGGCGCCAAGCTTGCCGGGCAATGTACATCACAAAGTTGCTTCACTGCTTCGCCGATGTTTTTGACGGTTGTTTCCCTGAGGTCTTCACCGTCCAGAACGCGTCTGCGTTCGTCGTAGATGACCTCACGCTGCTTGTTGAGGACGTCGTCATACTCGAGGACGTATTTTCTGATGTCAAAGTTTCTGCTTTCAACCTTTTTCTGGGAGTTTTCGATTGTTCGGGTTAGCAGTGGGTGTTCAAGCGGAACATCCTCCTCAATTTTGAGGAAACTGAACATCCCCTGCAATCTTTCGCCACCGAAAATTCTCAGAAGCTCGTCATCGAGAGCCAGATGGAATCTCGTTGATCCCGGGTCACCCTGACGACCTGCACGGCCGCGGAGCTGGTTGTCAATTCGGCGGGATTCATGTCGTTCCGTACCGATGATGTGTAGTCCGCCGAGTTCCTTTACGCCAGGAGCAAGCACGATGTCGACACCACGACCAGCCATGTTGGTGGCGATCGTGACAGCATTGACTTCGCCGGCCTTGGCGATGATTGTGGCTTCCTTTTCGTGGTACTTGGCGTTTAGGACTTCGTGCGGGATGTTCTTTTTCAGGAGCGCACGTGAGAGCATCTCTGATTTTTCAATCGATCTGGTGCCGACAAGCACTGGCTGACCGACTTTGTGGCAATCAACTATCTCATCGATGATTTTTTCGAACTTGACCTTTTCGTTTTTCCAAACGACATCGGAATGATCTTTCCTGGCCATTGGACGGTTTGTTGGAACCACGACTACTTCAAGGCCGTAGATTTCCCTGAATTCATTTTCTTCCGTCTTTGCCGTACCGGTCATGCCTGCGATTTTGTTGTAGAGGCGGAAGTAGTTTTGGAAGGTGATTGTTGCCAGTGTCTGGTTTTCCTGTTTGACCGAGATGCCTTCCTTGGCCTCGATTGCCTGGTGCAGACCGTCGCTGTAGCGTCGGCCGTACATGAGCCTGCCTGTGAACTCGTCGACTATGATTATTTCATCATCTTTTACGATGTAGTCTACGTCGTTTTTGAACAGGTGGTGAGCTTTCAGTGAGGCTGCAATGTGCCTTGCAGTTTCAACATTTTCAGGACCGTAGAGATTTGAGATGCTGAGGATGCTTTCAACTCTTGCTACGCCTTCCTCGGTCAGGGTTACGTTTCTGTCCTTTTCGTCGATGACGTAGTCCGCTTCGCCGAGTCTTTTGACTGCTTTTGCAGCGATGCCATAAAGTTCTGTCGATTCCTCGGCTGGTCCAGAGATGATGAGCGGTGTTCTGGCCTCATCGATGAGAATTGAGTCAACCTCGTCAACGATTGCGTAGTTAAGAACTCTCTGCACCAATTGCGATGGATGCACGGCCATGTTGTCCCTGAGGTAGTCAAAGCCAAATTCGTTGTTGGTTCCGTACGTAATGTCTGACCAGTAGGACTTCCTTCTGTCTTCATAGCTTGCTTCGTGGTGGATGCAGCCGACTGTGAGACCAAGGAAGTTGTAGATTTTGCCCATCCATTCAGCGTCACGTTTTGCAAGATAGTCGTTAACGGTTACGACGTGGACGCCCTGGCCATCGAGGCTGTTGAGTACGGCTGGCAATGTGGCGGTCAAGGTTTTGCCCTCACCGGTTTTCATTTCGGAGATTTTGTTGTAATGGAGAGCCATACCGCCCAGAAGCTGGACATCAAAATGACGCTGGCCAAGAACTCTCTTGGCTGCCTCGCGTGTTATCGCAAACGATTCGACAAGATAATCATCAAGTTTAGCACCGTTGACGATCTCTTCCTTGAATTTGCCAATTTCGGCTTTTATTTGGTCGTCAGTGAATTTCTCATACTCTAGCTCAAGTGCATTGATGCGTGAAACATAGCCTTGTTTACCCTTCAGAAATCTCTCTGAAGAATCGAAAATGCTTGATAAGAATGACATTTTTGCTACTCTTCCTTTGTCGGCCCTTGTTTTTCCAGGTCACCGATGCTTACTATGATCCCGAAGAAGCCGGTTTTTGTTGTTTCCATGTAGATTTTTCGGCCAGGCTTGACCAATTCCCAGTTGTAGAACAGGCTTGAACCCTTGAACTTTGGATTGACGGAGGTGGCTTCGAAGATGACAGACTTTTGCTCAGGGTTTTCTGCCGATGTCAGCTTGCTGTCCCATGTTACAACGGCCTGCTTTGCCTGGCGGTTTTCAACGATCTCGGTGATCCTGAAGTAGGCTCGCCCATCCCTGTCGACGATGAGGTCGCCGACGTTGATCGAGTCAGCCACTTCAGGTTCAAGGTTTCCTGCCTTCACCATGATGGTGATTGGCTTGGCCTTCTCTTCTGTGGCCTTTGCGTAAACGCTGAAGCCCAGAAGCGCCACGATTACTGCAGTGGCAAAGATCGCCACCCAGTCCCAGAAATTCAGTTTCCTCATGCCTTTATTGGTTCGAGAATTCCGTAGTCACCGTCTTTCCTTCTGTACAAGACGTTGATCTTGTCGGTCTCATGGTTGAAGAAAACGAAGAAATCGTGGGAAAGAAGTTCCATCTGCATCATTGCTTCGTCGTAGGTCATTGATTTGACTGAAACCTCTTTGACTCTGACGATCTTTGGAATCTCAAACTCTTCTGGTTCAATGAAGGCCGTAACCGGCTCCATCATCTCTTCCTTGGTGCTGAGAGCTTCTTTCCTTCTCTCCTTGAACTTGTCGTGGAATTTCCTTATCTGCCTCTCAAGCTTTTCAGCTACAAAGTCGATGGCTTCCCTGAAATCCTGGCCTTTATACTCAGCCCTGATTATCTTGCCCGATGCTTTCAAAGTGACTTCACAGACCCTGATGTTTCTCTGTTCTGAAAACAGCACTTGCGCATCCTGAATTCCATCGAAATACCTCTCCAGCTTTCCAATCTTTTCCTGCGCGTAGATGCTCAATTCGTCAGTAATGGTGGTGTTTTTTCCTGTTACCTGTATACGCATTCATTACCTCCTTGATACTGAATTCGAAAGTCTAGCACCCGTATTATAACATATCAAGCAAATTTGTGGTAGGTAACATTTTTTTAACTCTTGACAACTTTTGAATTGATAATAGATTTATA
>CAYYJO010000043.1:0-16295 GCA_964472265.1 uncultured Caldisericales bacterium
CATAAATTCAATGCCAATTTACGATTTGATGCTTATCGAATATAATACTATTATCTTATAACATGGTTACTAACACAAAATGTGTTTGGGCAATATCTATTGAAACAAACGATTCTTACAGCTTATAAACCGTAATCACAACGTCCGGGCAGATGGTTGCGCATGACTTGCAGGCGATGCACTTTTCCATGTCAAGGCAGTAAACCGGGTGGTAGCCGTTGGCGTTGAGCTTGTCTGAAAGAGCAAGTATCTTGGTCGGGCAGACTTCGACGCACAGTCCGCATGCTTTGCAGCGAGATTCGATGAATTCTACTTTTCCTTTAATCGTAGTTGCCATTTTTTCACCTCGCCTGAAATCTTAACTGCAAGGGGCAGTGGTTGTCAAGGCTAAAACCCCCGACTGTTTCTTTAAGCGCCACTTTGACAATTAACATTTTGGATTGTAGAATGAGGACTTTGGAGGTAAACGATGCACGATTATTACATCCTTGCCATCAATCCGGGCTCAACCTCGACAAAGCTTGGGTTATACAAGGGGCTTGAGAAGATTTACGAAGAGACTCTCAGGCACGATGCTGATGAACTGGCGCCGTATCCAACAATCTGGGATCAGTACGAATTCAGGAAAAATGTCATTTTGAAGGCGCTCAAAGAACACCCGCAAAAACCGCCAAGACTCGATGCCGTTGTCGGCAGGGGCGGACTTTTGAAGCCAATCATCTCAGGCACCTACGAAGTAAATGATGAACTTGAAGCTGACGCCAGAAACAATTATCAGGGCGAGCACGCTTCAAATCTTGGGGCTGTTCTGGCTCGCGATATTGCAAAAGAGTATGGCTGCAAGTCGTACATGGTCGACCCGCCTTCAGTTTGTGAATTTGGAAGGCTTGCCTTCTACTCCGGCCACCCGCTCATCAACAGGCGTTCAATCCACCACGCCCTTAACGTTCACGCAATCGCCAGAAAAGCTGCAAAGGATATTGGCAAACCCTACACTGAGGCACGCTTTATCGTCGCCCATCTTGGTGGCGGTGTGACGGTCAACGCAATGGTTGGCGGCAAAGTCATCGATGGAAACGACGGAATGGGCGAAGGCCCCTTCACACCCGAACGCTCCGGTTCGCTACCAATGCAGCAGTTTGCAGAACTTTGCTACTCAGGCAAATACACGCTTGGCCAAATCAGGAAAATGATCACCGGCAAGGGTGGAATGGTTGCATATCTCGGCACAAATGCAGCCTCGAAGGTTGAAGAAGCAGCACGAAACGGCGACAAGCTGGCAGCCGAGGTTTATGAGGCAATGGTCTACCAGATCGCCAAGGAAGTCGGCACACAGGCAACAGTTCTTGAAGGAAAATTCGATGGAATCATCCTCACCGGCGGACTGGCCTACTCTGACCATTTCTGCGAGACAATCGAAAAACGCATCGCATTCCTCGGAAAAATCCTTCGCTATCCTGGCGAGGACGAGATTCACGCACTCGTCGAGGGCGCATACAGGGCGCTTGACGGCGAGGAGCCGGCAAAGGTTTACCCACAACTTGGAGAGGAGCCACCGAAATGGGATTTCAAAGGCTAGAAACCAAACTTGAAAACGACATTCTGACAATCACCTTCACCAGACCCGACCAGCTCAACGCCCTGGACAGGCTGGCGCTTGAAGAGCTTGATGAAGTCTTCAAAAATCTCGGTACCGCAAGGGTCGTGGTAATCACTGGCTCAGGCAAGGCTTTTGTTGCAGGAGCCGATATTTCAGCAATGGCAGACATGACAGCTGATGAAGCCAGAAAGTTCTCAAGGTTTGGCCAGTCTGTTTTCAACAGAATCGAACACTCAAATCTGCCGGTTATTGCAGCCATAAACGGTTTTGCCCTCGGCGGAGGCTGTGAACTTGCAATGGCCTGCGACATCCGTTATGCATCCGAAAAGGCAAAGCTTGGCCAGCCGGAAGTAAACCTCGGCGTTATCCCGGGTTTTTGCGGAACCCAGAGACTTCCGAGGCTCGTTGGGCAAGGGAAAGCCATTGAACTCCTTGTGACCGGAAATATTATCGATGCCGTCACAGCCGAGAAAATAGGGCTTGTAGACAAGGTTGTACCACCCGAGACTCTCATGTCGACGGTTTACGAACTTGCAGGCACGATAGCCTCCAAATGCCCTCAGGCAGTGACTTTCAACAAGCAGGCTGTAAAAGGCGGAAATTATCATTATAATGTTGACATCGAAGCCGAGTTGTTTGCCGGCTCCTTCGAGTCGGGCAATGCAAAGATCGGCATGAAGGCGTTTTTGGAGAAAACAAAACCCGTGTGGAGGTGAGATGAATCTGCCTGCGAACCTGAGCGACACAACTTTGGCCGAGCTTATCCAGACAGTGGAGATTTCAGGAAAATCCTGCAGGATTCAGATTGTCAGAACCGACGTGGACGAAAGGGCATCCATCTATTTTGCCAAGGGTCAGATCGTGCACGCACACACACCGAGAGCACAGGGCGAAGATGCAATGTGGGAGCTGTTTTCATGGTCAAGAGGCAGGATCATTTACAACGACGGCGTGGCTATGCCTCCAGCCTCGATAACAAAAACAAATTCAGAAATAATTGTCACTGGCCTCAAACTAACTTCCAAAATCAATGAAGACATGCTCAACCTTCCACCCATGACCACTATTCTAAGATTGAACACCGAAAACTCACAATCAAACGAAAAACTCCAGCTCGACGCAAACGAATGGAATTTCCTCATTCTTGTCGATGGCAAACGCACGCTCAAAGAGATCCTCGAGGAAACCAACCTCAACCCGGTTAAAACCATCCAGCTTATCACGCGCCTGTTGCAACAAAAGGTGGTGGTAGTCAGCAGATGAAGCTCAAATCAACTCTTATTGTCTTGCTTGTTCTTATGATGCTGTCGTCTCCGGCATTAGCCAGGTTAGAGATCAGCGTTTACGGTATCCTTGAAGAGAAAACCCATTTCAAGTACCCAATGTCGGTTTTCGTGGACAACGAATCCAACAACATGGTGGTTGCCGACTCTGGACACGGCAGGATTCTTCAGTGTTTGTCAGACGGTGAGTTCATCGACACCTTCGGCGCTGACATCGACATGTACCCAACGAAGATCATCCGTGACACCGGCCGAAGAATCATCGTGTGTGACTCAAAAAATGACTCGATCCTCTTTTTCGACCGCAAAGGTACGTTCCTTTCAAAATTCTCATCAGGGGATGACCCCCAGATTTCCGTCAAGGAACCGGTTTCTCTTGCCGTTGATAAAAACGGAAGGTTCTTCATTCTGGATGCAAACGACTGTCAGGTGAAAGTTTATGAGGGTGGAGGCACATTCCTCTACTCGATAGGCAGGAAAGGCTCTCTGGAAGGCGAACTTTCTGATCCGACCGACATAGTTCTTGATCCAAACGGTAATGTCTACATCGTCGACTCAGGAAACAACAGGATTTCTGTGTTCGACAAGAGTGGGAATTTCACAAAAACCTTCGGCGAGAACGAGCTTCTTCACCCGTGGGGCATCTCGATAAATGGCAGCTCGATTCTCGTAACCGACACTGGCCACCACAGGGTTATCGCCTTCAGCATGAAGGGTGACAAAATCGAGGAAAACGGAAAACGCGGATTCGGCAATTCTGAATTCAACTACCCAACCGGCATCCAGATTGACAACAAAGGGCAAATTTGGATTGCCGACTCGGGAAACAACAGGATCGTAAGGCTGAAAAAAGGTTCTGAACCAATGCTGCTTGGCACCGATTCTGTAACGATGGTTCCGGGTGGACTCACTGAAAGCGAAGGTCTGATCTATGTTGCTGAACAATCGTCAAACCTTGTCAACGTTTATGAAGTAGAAACAGGGCTCTTTGTTTCATCAATCGGTCTGGCCGGAACATCGGCGACAGGGCTTTCAAGACCAAGCGACTGCGCTTTTCTCCCTCGCGGAGACCTCGTGGTTTCCGACACCGGAAACAACAGGATACAGATATATTCAACATCAGGCGAGCACCTTGTCAGCTTCTGCTCACAGGGTTCAGGCGCTGGCCAGCTCAACAATCCAACCGGTCTGACCTGCACAAAGGACGGCTCAATCATCGTCGCAGACACTGGCAACAAAAGGGTTGCCGTGCTGTCTCAGGGTGGAACCTGGGATTTCGCAATCACAGACAAACTCGAGGAACCGACAGACTGCGCCCAGGACAGCCTTGGACGAATCTGGGTTACAGACGCAACCCTTGGCGAAGTGCTCATTTACAGCAATGGCGGTCAATTCATCAAATCACTTTCCGGCGCAGATTTTTCAAGGCCAAGTTCAATTTATATCGACAGCTTCGGAAGGGTTTTCATCACCGACTCCCAGCTTGGAAAAATAAGGATTTTCTCCGTTGCCGGCTACGAACTTTCCCAGTATGGCACAGCTGGTGGCCCAAATACTCTGGAAAATCCGCCGTTCCTTGTCGAACAGCGTGGACATTTCTTCAATCCGTCAGGTATTTTTGTCAGTGACTCAGACGTTTTTGTTTCTGATACCGGAAACTCAAGGATTCAGCGCATTCCACTCAGACTTTTCGGCGGTCTTCCAATTCTCAAGGTTTCAACATCTCAGCTCTCTTTCACAAAAGTCCCGCTCAAATCCTCACGCGAATTGTTCCTGACCATTTCAAACCTTGGCGGTGGCATAATCGAAGGACGAATCAAGGGCGACCAACCGTGGATTGTCACAAAACCTGAGGTGTTTTCCGATGAGATCGAAATAACCATCACTGCAGACGGTGCAAAAGGTCGCGAAGGAACCCGGGAAGGCTCGATCACAATCGAGAGCAACGGCGGAATTTTAACAATTCCAGTTGAGGCCAGATTCTTTGCCGGTGAGGTCAAAAAGGTTGAAATGACCGTCGGAATGAACAAGGTCAAAATGGGGACCAAAACAATGAACGTTTCACCGGCTCCATTTGCCCAGTCAGGCACCAACGTGATTTTTGTCCCGTTCAGGTTCATCGGCGAAGGGCTGGGAGCAACAGTCACCTACGACGGAACAAGAGTCCATTACCTGCTCGAGGGCAAAACCTTGATCCTCACTTTGAACAACAACAAGGCTGTGCTAGACGGAAAATCTGTTGAGTGCAAGACGCCAGCCTATCGAATCGGTCAGGCGGTTGTCGTTCCATTGAGATTTGTGGTCGAAAACCTCGGCGGAGTATTAAAAACAAAAGGAAAGCAGCTGACGGCAGAATACCCATGAAAGTCTCAGAATTCCTAAACTCGTTGAACTGGTGCATGACAAGCACGGAGGATGCGGCAAGATTTAGCCTTTCGCTACTCGAAAAGCCAGGCCAGCATTACATCATCACCACAAACATGGAGATCATGGGTCAAGCGATGCACGCGCCAGACGTTGCCGAAATTTGCAGGAAAGCAGACCTCCACGTTCCAGATGGCATTGGAGCCATCAAGATTCTGAAGAAGTTTGGACTGAAGCCTCAAGACAGGATAACAGGCGTTGACCTTGGCCCAAAGATTCTTGAGCTTGCACCAAAAGGGACAAAGGTTTTCTTCTTTGGTGCACCCAGAGGTGTTGCTGACTCAGCCCTTGAGAGATTCTCAAAAATATACACCAACATTGATTTTGTTGGTTCTGACCATGGATACGACGTGTCCGAAAAGGATTTGTTTGCCAAGATAAATCAGTCTGAGGCACAGATTCTCTATGTAGCCCTCGGAGTTCCCAAGCAGGAGCGCTGGATTGCGAAAAACCTTCCAAACATGCCAAACATAAAACTTGCGATGGGCGTTGGTGGCAGCTTCCAGTGCTGGGCTGATCCAAAAGCCAGGTCGCCAAAATGGGTTCAAAAGATGAATCTTGAATGGGCGCACAGGGTTTTCAGGGAACCGGCCATCAGGATACCAAGGTTTTGGAAGACGCTTAAAAACTTCCTTCCAATGTACTATTTCGGCAAATGAAAACTGTTGCCCTCTGGGGCTATTACGGCTACGGAAACGTCGGTGACGAGGCGATTCTTGCCGCTGTCCTCTCCATGCTCGAAGGCGCCAGGGTAAAACTCCTGTCGGGTCCATCGCCCTCGGTTGAAAACAGCGATAAAATAGAGATTGTTCCAAGATCAGTCAAAAGGCTGATGACACAAATAAAATCCTCAGATGCATTTGTTCTCGGCGGTGGCGGCCTCATCCACGACAGGATCAACGCCAAATCAACATGGTACCACCTCGCCGGCCCTGCAATGTCAAGAATCTTTGGCAAACCATGTGCAGCTGTTGGCCAGCAGATCGGCCCGTTCTACAGAAAATCGACCACCTCAATTGTAAAATACGCCCTGAAAAAAGCGACATTAACAGTCCGTGACCAGAAATCATTCGACACGGCAGAACGGCTAGGATTGAAGCCGATACTATCGGCAGACCTTGCATTCATTCTCAACCCTGATGAACCGTCCAAGGCTCTTTCGGAACAGATAAAGGCTCTGCCAAAACCAATAACGGTTTTCTGCCCGGGAATCGACCCAAGATGGACACCAACTCCGGGCAGATCAGCTGACATCCTCTCGCATATCCAGTCGCAGGTTGGGGGATCAATCCTTTTCGTTCCGTTCTTCCCCGAGCGCGACGATGAATACATCGCCCAGGTTCTTTCGGCAAGGAATCTCAAGGGGCTTGTTCTCAAATCGCCAATCAGCTGGCAGAACGCCTTCGGATGCTTCAGGCTGGCCGATTATTCGCTCACCATGAGGCTCCATGCAATGATCGCTTCAGCTATCGCAGGAATTCCAACACTCCCGATACCTTACTATCCAAAAGTGCCAATGATTGCAAGCGAACTTGGCATAACAAACATGATAGCCCACGACGAAGCCAACTGGAAGAGAATCTGTGACAAATTCCTGGCAGGGGCTGAGCTTCAGAGGATCGTACTCACCACAAACGCAGCCAAGCTCAAAGACAGGGCAATGGTTTCAAAAAAGGTTCTGGACGACCTCGTCAATGAACTTGCTTGAAAAAGTCCTGGATTTCATCTATCCGCCTGAATGCCTGGTGTGTGGAAAACCTGGCAAACACCCGCTTTGTGCATCCTGTTCGGAGGATATGGTTCCAGGTGTCAAAACCATGTCAGTCGCCGATTTCAACCTGACAACCATTTTCAATTACGGTGGAACCGGCCGTGAGGTAATGCAGCTTTGCAAGTTCGAGAACTTCGACAGCCTGGCGGTCATGCTGGCTGATATTGCATCAAACTATATATACAATCTCAAGCCAAGGATTCTTGTTCCGGTTCCAGCTCACTTTCTCCGCATGAGACAGAGAGGATACAATCAATCGGCAATCATAGCCATGCATCTTGCAAAAAAACTGCAATGGGTCTACAATGGCACTCTCCTGATGAGAATCAGGAACACTCATCCCCAGTTCAACCTTGGAATCGATGAGAGGATTGAAAACATTGAAAATTCGATGGGCAGACATCCGCTTGCCAAACTCGACCCCAAACTCCGTTACATGATTGTTGACGATATTGTCACAACAGGTGCAACGCTGAAGGAATGTGCAAGGGTTTTGAGGCAGATGGGTGCAAGGCACATCGACGCACTCGCAATATTTTATGCCGGAACAAGGGAAACCGTACTCCCACCGGCATTTCTGAGGTGAAAATGAAGAAAAATGTGTTTGGATTCCTTGTCGACGTTAGAAAACTGGCCGTTGTAGCAATTCTCATAGCCGTAGCTCTGGCAATCAGGACTCTGGCAACAATTGATGTTTCACCGATGCTTAAAATTGATATTGGTGCAGTTGCAATAATTCTTGCAATAGGCATTCTTTTTGGTCCAATCGCAGGCGCTTTCGCCGGTTTTGCTGTCGACATACTCAATGTCCTCATCAAACCTGTTGGCCCATATAACCCGTTCATTACAATTGGGTTCATCTGCTACGGATTGATCGCAGGCATTCTTTTCTTCAGAAAATCCAGAGATATGAACACGAAAAACATCTTCCTCATCGATGTTATTGTGTTTATTGCCTATCTGGTCGGATTTGCAATCATCACTCTTGGCATCGCCTGGGCAATATCGACCAATCCTGACCCAACGAAGGCAATGGTTTATTCTGACGCGCTGAAAATGGTTTTTATAGGCAGGCTTGTAAGTCTGCCACATGCAATCTGGTACATGATTCTAACCCCAACTCTTGTCAGTGTCGGCCAAAAACTCATGGCTGACTGGGAAAAATGATGATCCTGAAACTCAAGAACAAGGAATGGGCTTGACCCAACTGTGCCCAGGAGGCAGCCGACCCCGTGAGGGTCATCCCAGGTGTAAAAAGTGTCGAGTTTAACTTCAACATCATGATTGTTGAATACGACGATGAAATCGTGAAAGCTGAGAAGATAATTGAAAAGGCAACATCAGGAAGCTCAAGGGCTCCGGAGGTAATATGACGGCAACAATAACAAGCAGAAAAATCATGTGCATGCACTGCGCTGCAAACATCACAAAGGCAGTCTCTGGTATGCCTGGCGTAAACACGGTCAATGTTGACCCAGCCACCAAAACCGTTTCAGTCGACTTCGACGAATCCAAAACAAGCGTTTCGGCGATCAGGGAAAAGATGGCTGAAATCGGCTACATACCGGATTGACAAGAATTTTAACCTTACTTTGCTATAGTATCTTCATCACTTTCCAAGGGGGTTGAGGTGATGAAGAGAATTTTCTTGGGTTTGTTGCTCATTGTTTTGCTAGTCCCGTCTGCATTTGATCCGGTTCCTGCGTCAACGGTAAGAAAAGACAAGGTCATTCTGTGGACGAGGTATTTGGGGATTGATGAAGGCTTTGGCGCACCGATAACTGATTCCCAAAGTGTTTATGTTGCCAATTCAACAAGTGTTTTATGTTATGGCATAGACTCCGGAGAGCTGCTCTGGAAAAGGGAATTTGAGAAACCACCAAAGGATTTCTTTTCAAAAATCTACCTCTCACTGCACAAAAAGTATGCACTTTTCGGCAATTCAAAAGGATTGGTATGCCTGGACAAACTCAATGGCAAAACTATCTGGGAGAATCATGAACCACTGACATCAAATGTAGAAGTTTTGGGCGATGTTGCCTACTCAGCTTTTAAAAAGACCGTTTGCAAAATTGATGTCAAAACTGGCAAAGTCCTTCAACGGAAAGAATTTGAAACGAAAGACGACTACTCATTCATCACAATCGCAGGGCTGAACAGGCTTTTCATCGCCACAACCAAGGGGATGAAGAAAATGGTCAACATCGAAACCGGCAAAGTGGTCTGGGAAAACGACTCTCTTGTTCGTTTGATACTCGACAAACCGATTGTTTCCGGAAAATACGTGGTTGTCTCCGGTTATGATATGAATTTCGAACGATTGATGTTCCTCGACCTGGAGACAGGAAAGGTTGGGAAAAGTCTGTATCATTACAATGCCCAAATTGATGCAAGCGATGGAAGGGTGCTGACCTCTGAATACTGTATTGACACCTACACTCTTGAGCCAATCTGGTCCTTAATGTTGGGTTGGACAAGGTTTTATGACTGCTTTGATGCAATTGCGTTCAACGATTATGACTCTTTTTCAATAACAGACTGGAATGGCAATACTGTTGCAACAAAAAAGCCCGACCCGAAACTAAAGCAATATCCCAGTGACAGATGCTCTCTCAAACCAGCTTCTTCTGACGGCAGATACTTTCTGACGACTGAGATGGGGTATCTGATCAGTTATGCCAACAAACCTGAAACAATTACATACAATATCGGTGATGATCACATCTCGGCCGTCGGTAAACGTGTTTCCCTCGAGCATAAACCGTATAGAAATGACAAAGGTGAATTGGTTGTTGATCCGATTGGCTTTCTCGAACCGCTTGGATGGGTGTCATCGCACAATGAACCGTTAATAGACACGTTCATTGTCTTCCATGATTATAAAAGAAACATCGGCATTGTTAAGCCAGATCATGTGACAACTTTGCTATTGAAGAAGAAACTAATAGGTCATGAGGGAGTCAATGGTGGAATCGTCATTCCTTTCGACACAATGGTTTCCGAGTTTGGGTTGACCATGACCAAAGATGGCGACAGGATCAATCTTTCGTATCAGAGCAAATAGAACAGGGGATGCTTTGGACAAAATTATTTGTGAATCGACTAATAAACCGATGAAGGGGGTTGAGGTGATGAAGAGAATTTTCTTGGGTTTGTTGCTCATTGTTTTGCTAGTCCCGTCTGCATTTGATCCGGTTCCAGCATCAACGGCCAGAAAAGACAAGGTCATTCTGTGGACGAGGTTCCTTGGAAAAAATCAGGAATACAAAACTCCAGTATTGGATTCTGAAAGGCTATATATCGGCAGTCCCTCGTCCGCCATGTGCTTTGGCATAGACAGTGGAGAACTTTTATGGGATAGGGACTTCAATAAACCAGAAAAAATATTCCCGCTGCAAACAAATGTCTCAATCAACAAGAAGTATGTTTATTTCTGCAATACTGAAGGTTTGAGCTGCCTGGACAAAGTTACAGGCAAAACTGTCTGGGTTCAGGAAGGGCTTTTCACTTCAAACGCAGAACTGGCTTTGAGCTATGTTTATGTCGCATCCAACAATGCTGTTTTCCAATTTGATGCCCAGACAGGAAACATCTTGCAGCTGAAAGACTTTTGCGACAAAGAGTCGTACCGTTTCCTGACCTATGCCGGCAAAGACAGGCTAATTGCTTCAACCTATCACGGCACCAGAAAAATGGTCAACATTTCAACAGGTAAAATTGAGTGGGAGGACTCAGGCATATTGAGCGATATCCAGGAAAAACCGTTAGTATCCGGCAAAAACCTGATAATTTCCGGAAACATGTTCGGCCAGAACAAGCTTTTGATTGTCGAGCTTGAAACAGGCAAAACCATAAAAAATATCAATAACAGGTTTGGCACGCAATTCGACCTAAGTGACGGGAAAATCCTCTTGCCAGACCGATGCGTCAACTCAGAAACACTAGAATCAATCTGGAGCACTGTCCATGGAAATGTCCGATCATTCGACTGCTTCGACACAGTATGCTTTTGGGAGTATGACACCTACAAGATTTTGGATTGGGATGGTAACGAAATCTCCAGCAAAAGCTCCGAATTTTATCCCAGAAACACCAGGTTTCACGATTCCTGCATAACAAAACCTGCAACATCAGATGGCCGTTACTTTCTTTTGACACAAGATGGTTGTCTTGTCTGTTACGGCAACAAACCAGAAACGATAACTTACACAACCGGTGATGATTTCATTGTCGCCAACGGGAAGAAAATCAAGTTGGAATATAAGCCAAAGATTAATAACAAAGGCGAGCTGATTCTTGATCCTTCAAGTTTTCTCGAACCACTCGGATGGGTCGCTTCACACTACAAAAACACTGACAACAAATCCATGTTTCTCCATAACTATAAAAAACAGGTCGAACTGTACGATTCATACAGATCAAGAAAAACCTATAGAAAAATCGAGGGAATCCCCTGTCTGACTGAAAGTGATGGCACATTTATCATGCCTCTTGAACAAATGGTTTCCGAGTTTGGGTTGACCATGACCAAAGATGGCGACAGGATCAATCTTTCGTATCAGAGCAAATAGAACAGGGCCAGCATCAGGGCACCAAAGAACGCTGCAACCGACCAGAATATCACTACAATCCTGACTTCTGGCCACCCAAGCTTTTCGAAGTGGTGGTGGATGGGTGTGAAAAGGAATATGCGTTTACCGACTTTTTCCTTGGTGCAGTATTTTGTGTATTTGAACCAGCTGACCTGGATTGTAACCGAAAGGTTCTCGATGATGAAAAGGCCGATTCCGACAGTAAAAAGCCAGATGTTGCCCATGTAGATGGCTGTAAAAATCAAGAGACCGCCTAAAGCGTTAGAACCAAGGTTGCCCATCCAGCATTTTGCAGGCTTGAAGTTTATGACGAGGAATGCGGCCAGAGCGCCGATTATTGAGACGGTTGCAGGCACAGCGTTGATGTTTCCAGCAAAAACAAGTGGCAGCACGAAAGAGAACGTGATCAATGATGCACCTGTTGCCAGTCCGTCAAGGCCATCTGCGAGATTGACCGCATTTACGACAGCGACAATGACGACAAGGTAGAAAACCGAGTCAATCCAGGGGTTTCCAAAAACGGTCGGAAGCCTTCCAAAGTTGAACCAGAGGAACGGGATCGAGACCAGAACCTGCAAAATGACCGTCCACCTGCCCGGAAGCCCGTAAGGGTTGTGGAGCACAACCTTGATGAAATCATCGGCAAATCCAATGATTCCAAACGTCCACAGGCCGTAAAGCTGCCACCATAGAACCGACGAATCGGCAACAGTGAAGATGAATCTGGCCAGAATAAACGAAGAGATCGTTGCGGCAACAACAAATATTGCTCCACCCATCGTCGGTGTTCCAGCCTTTTTGGCATGCTGGTCAGGCAATTCCTCCCGAACCTGCTGACCGGTATGGAGTTTTCTCAAAAGCCAAAGCCCCGGCCAAATCAGTATCAAACCAACGACAAGCGAAATCAGAAGTCCATAAATCATCCTTTTTACCTCGGGGGAGTAGTATACTTCATTGGTTGTTAATTTAAAGTGGTTTCAGGTGTTTGTAAAAAAGGTGCTATTGGTTATCATATACGCCAAATGGAGGCAAAATGATCATACATCACGTTGAAGGAAAAGACGTTGGAAAGATATTCATCTACACACTGAGCACCTGCATCTGGTGCAAAAAACTCAAACAGTCGCTCGTCGACCTGAAGGTTGCCTACGATTATGTTGAGGTTGATCTTGCCGAAGGTGAAGAGGACATGATAGTTGAAGAGATGAAGAAGTTTAATCCAAGAGCATCATTTCCAACAACCGTCATCAATGACAAACATGTTGTCGTAGGATTCATGCCAGACAAGATCATGCAGGAGCTTGGGTTGTGAGCGCAACGCAGGAAGAGGTTGACGCCCTGTTTGAAAAAATGGACAGGGAGGCAAGGGAAAATGGCTACTTTCTGAACCCAGACACCGAATTCACCAAAGCCCTCCTCGAAGGACTGATAACCAACACAAAACGCTATGGTTTTGCAGCCTGCCCGTGCAGGCTCGTCAAGGGTGGCAAAGAGGAAAACCTCGACATCATTTGTCCGTGTGACTACAGAGACCCTGATCTGGATGAGTTTGGAGCTTGCTTCTGTGCTCTATACGTGAGCAAGGATATTGCAGAAGGAAAGGCTCAGCCACAGTCAATTCCTGACAGAAGGTCAGAAGCTAAGAAGAGCACAAAAACTCAGGGCGAAATCACAGGAAACCTGGCCTATCCGGTGTGGAGATGCAAGGTTTGCGGTTACCTGTGCGCAAGAGACAATCCTCCGGGTGTGTGTCCGGTATGCAAAGCCACAAAAGAGCGTTTTGAGAGATTTCTGTAGTAAAAAACGACAATATGAAGATAATATAAAGATTGTAAATTATATATGGATTATGTCTTAAGATAGTTAAGGAAAAATACGAAAACTTTTGCTGTAGTTGTTAGTTAAGCATTGGAACCACCATGCTTTAAAAAAATGAAGCGTTTAACCGTTATCCCTAATTATTACTGTATTCTTAACAGGGAAAATGCTACATCTTTGATCAAGATTCGTTTTTAAAACCAGAAGGCTGGGAATCGGAGGCGTTTTGGGGTATAGAACGAATGTTGATTGTGACGGCCAGGCACCGGTTTAACCAAATATGGAGACAACCGGTGCTTAAACCAGGCCTAAAACCCCTAAAATCCTGATAGTTGACTGGGGTATTCTTTACTTCATCATTTAACCCATGAAAAAGATTCTCATTATTGGTGCAGGCATGGGCGGTCTATCTGCTGGCATATTCGGCCAGGCAAGCGGTTTTGAAACAGAGATTTTTGAGCACCATACCGTGCCTGGTGGTCAGGCATGTTCCTGGAAAAGAAAAGGCTACACCTTCGACGGATGCCTTCATCACTTCATGGGTGCAGCTCCCTATTCAAAACTCTACGCCTTGTGGAAAGAAGTTGGCGTAAATCCTGATATTTTCATCCCCCTCAACGAATGCGTAAGCGTCTGGAAAAATGGAAGGCAGTTCTTCGACTGGTACGACACCGAAAAACTTGAAAAACACATGCTCGAACTCTCGCCAGACGATAAACCCCAGATCACAAAATATATCAACAAAACCAGACAGATCGGCAAGTTTGACATCGCCGGGGAGATGGTGGTGTCTGGAATCAAAGGATTTTTCTCACATCCTGTCAAATTCATCCAGATGATCGGCAACATGGGAATCACCCTCGAAAAATTCGCCAGTGGATTCAAAGACCCGATGCTGCACGAAGGGTTCAAGCTTGTGGAATATTCTCTGTCAATTATCCCTCTTGGGTTGCATCTTGGAAAGAAATCCGATGGAGCAAACGGTGGAATCAAATGGCCGCCAGGCGGAATCTCACACGTTGTCAACTCGATGGCTACCAAATATGAAAAATCAGGCGGGAAGTTGAACCTTGGCAAAAAAGTCACCAAAATCCTGGTAGAAAATGGCAAGGCTGTCGGAATTCAGCTGCAGGATGGCACAAAGGTCAAAGGCGACTACGTCATCTCTGACGCAGACGGAAGAAAAACGCTCACTGAGTTGCTCGAAAACAAATTCACCCACGAGAAGCTTCAGGGTTATCTCAAGCCGATTGGCGGAGAAACCAACTGGGCTTTCCATGTCTATCTTGGAGTAAATCGTGATCTTTCAAAGGAGCCCAATTCAATTCACATTCTCCTCGACAAACCGGTTGAGATTGCCGGCCACACCTGCAACCATATCGAGCTTCAGATGTTTGGTTTCGACAAATCCATGGCTCCCGAAGGCAAAGGCGTGATCAAGGTTGAATTGTTCTCAACCTGGGATTACTGCGAAAACATCGGCAGGGACAAAGAAAAATACGAAGCTGAGAAAAAGGCGATAGCCGACAAGGTGATTGAGATACTGGACAGCACTTATTTCAAAGGGTTGAAAGATCAAGTTGAGGTTGTGGATGTCCCAACGCTTCTGACCTGGGCGAGATACCTGAACAGCCAGTACGGTTTCATGCTCAACCCAAACCGCAAGCTGGACATCATGAGCAGCCTCATGGGCAAGTCCGACACTGAAACCGTCAAAGGGCTTGAAAATTTCAGATTTGTTGGAACCTGGGCGACGGCAACCGGCGCACTCTTTGCAAATGTTTTCTCTGGCAAAAAGGCAATAAAGGCAATCTGCAAAAGTGAAAAGGCGAAATTCAAAACGCCTTCGATGTAAGGTCGTGTTTAATTTCAAACACCCCAAAAAAGGGATAAAGTTGAATCTGGAGGTCTTGATATCATGAAAGACGACAAGAAAACAAACAACGACGAGAAGAAGCCAAAACTTGGCGAAAAGCTGTTCTACAAAACCAAAAACATCTGGGAAAACAACAAGCTGCACGACCAGATCATGAAATTCGCAGTTCCTTACAAGAAATTCCTCGGTGAAGTCAAGACCGAGAGGGAAGCAACTGCCTGGGCAGTGGCCAGACTCAAAAAGGGCGGCTACAAGGAAGGCAAAGGCGAGAAAGTCTTCATGGTCAACAGGGGCAAGTCGGTCATTGCAGCCTGGATGGGCAAACAGCCGATTTCAGAAGGATTCAACCTGGTTGTTGCTCACACGGATGCACCAAGAATTGACCTCAAGCAGGTTCCGGTCTATGAAGACACAGGCCATGCCATGCTTGACACCCACTACTACGGCGGAATCAAGAAGTACCAGTGGCTCAACCTTCCGCTTGCAATCCACGGAACAGTCATCACCGAAGAAGGCAAGAAGCTTGACATCGTGATCGGCGAAGAGGACGAAGGCGCAGTGGTCATCACTGACATCCTCATCCACCTTGCAGCACAGCAGATGGAAAACCCGGCAGCAAAAGTCATGTCAGGTGACCAGCTCAACGCACTTGCAGGCACGATGCCCCTCACCGGCGACGACTTCAAGGACGAGAGCGACAAAATCAGGCTCAACGTCATGAAGATCCTAAACGACAAATACGGGATCAAGGAAGAGGACTTCATCAGCGCCGAACTGGAACTTGTTCCATCAGGAAAAGCTCTTGACGTCGGAATCGACAAATCGATGATCATGGGCTACGGCCAGGATGACAGGATTTGCGCCTACACAGGACTTGAAGCCCTTCTTGACATGAAGACTCAGCCGGAAAGAACCGCAATCGTCTGGCTCG
>CAYYJO010000044.1:0-8676 GCA_964472265.1 uncultured Caldisericales bacterium
TAACAGAATAAAACGAAGAACATATGAAGTTGTCGAAATGGACAACACGGACAGAAATGATCGTCTCAACACAATTTTTGACACAACAATAATCATTTTCATTGTCATCAACATTCTGGCAGTCATCATTGAATCAGTTCCAAGCATGGCTTCGATTAGATGGCTCATGTGGTCGTTTGGTATTATTGAAGTAGTTTCAGTAGTAGTTTTTACCATCGAATACCTATTAAGGCTTTGGAGTGTTACATGTGATCCAAGGTATTCTCACCCAGTTTTTGGCAGGATCAGATTCATGTTCACCTTTATGCCACTGATAGATTTGGCTGCAATATTGCCTTTTTATTTGACGATCATGCTCCCGATTGGAATTGATCTGAGATTCATGAGGATCATCAGGCTTTTTAGGTTTTTGAGACTCATTAAGGTTGCCAGATATGTTTCAGCGTTAAAAAATATTACTGGTGTGCTCAATGCCAAAAAGGCAGACATACTCGTGACAATTTCGATCGTTGTTCTCTTGACTCTTTTCTCGGCATCGCTGCTTTATTTTATCGAGCATGATGCCCAACCGGACAAATTTAAATCCATTCCCGATTCGATGTGGTGGGCGATCTGTACGCTCACAACCGTTGGCTATGGAGACATCTTTCCAATAACATGGCTTGGGAAGATAATAACAGCCTTTATAACCTTGCTTTCAATCGGCCTGATTGCTCTTCCTGCCGGAATTGTTGTTTCCGGCTACCAGGAGATTGCTGCCAAAAAGCAGAAAGAAGACGCATGCGACGAGAAAAAGTCACTAGAGGAGAGGATAAAAAGCATGGAGGCCATGCTTGTCGAGATAAAATCTAAGCTCGAAAAACGTTAGAGCGTATTGTAGTAGTTTTCAATTTTCTCGGCCATCAAAACACGCCTTACGTTGAGGAATTCTTCATAGCCACCATGATCCATGGACGTGATCTCAAGTGGAATGCAGTTTGTCGTAAGGTTTTCCTCAAGCTTCTCTTTATTGCAGATGTTGCCATACCTGAGTTCATTCGACATGCACTGTTCCATGGCTTGTGAGAAGTAAAGATTTGGGGGTTTGTCTGAGATGGATATGTTTTGTGTAGTATCGAGATAAACAAAGTTTGCAACCTGGTTGTATCGGGATTTTTCAGTTATCCCATTTTTTTGGAGATACTTTTTTGGGAAAATATGATGAATGTCGCCCATAGTTGTTATGAGGTCCGAAACCTTGGTTCCGTGAAGGAAAAGTGAGTTATCTCCTCCAAAAACCTGGGCAGCAAGATAGGTGTTGAAAAAGGGACTATTGATGGCAGATGTTTCAAGATTTTGGACGAGACCAACTTTCCAAAATGCACTGGAAAGCACAGCTCTTTCTGTTTCTGAAAAGAATTCGAGAAAACCTTTATCTCGTATGTTGCGAAGGTCGTTGTCAAACTGAGATTCCTGAGATGTGATGTACCGGGCAGTCAAAATCGACATTACATACCATTTCTGAACATAGCGTTTTATCTGGGTCTTTGGGATTGTCGAATTTTCACTAAGCATCAAGTAAAGCGTATAAGCAAAATCCAGTGTCAATTGTGATGTTATAAGTCTTTCGGATATGAAACCCGCTGATTTTATCGCAAGGACGAAGTCGTTGAAATTGTGCTCGTTCATGAAGTCCAGCACACCTGTTTTAAGTTTTGAAAACGAGGTTTCAGCAATGGACTCTTTATACTCCCTTGTTTCAAAATCCCTACCCGACAGCAGGCTTACCAGGTCTGCAATCTTGCCTCTGCCAAAGGAGTGCATGAAGCTGACTCTGAGCATATCATTGTAGTCGGGATCAAAAATGGATTCACGATCGTCTTTGAGCCACCTGAGCCTGTCAGCGAACTCACTTTTCATGAACTCAGCATCTTTTGATTGCATGATCTGGTAGAATTCAGGTTTTACAGAAAGATGGCAGAAATAGTCAATGGCTTTTCTGAGCATGTTTCCGCCGTATTTTTCATCGGCTGAAATCTTTGACATCGTGAAATCTGCCTGACTTAATGCTTTTCCTTGTGAATTGATTCTGATAAAAATCTCAGTTACTTCATCTATCTGAAGTCTTTGTGCAAGTTCAATGACGCCAATCTGTCTTCCTGCGATGGACTTAAGCTTTGTCAAGGCATCATCAAGACTGTCTTCGTCGGTTCCCGGGTTTGCCAGAATGTAGTCTTTCTTGAATTTACCTGCTTTGAAATCGGCTTTGAAGATTTCAGAGATGTCGGGTATCCACCGTTTGTCTAGCAGATGAGCTGCTGTTTGGACAGCAAAGTGTTCTTCGTCATCTTTTGCAAGCGGGTTGAAAGCAATTTTAATCCTGATTGTCTGGTAGTCGTCATCAACAACTTCCCTTCCAACGATTGCAGCCATGAGTGCTGTAACCCTTTGCTGACCATCGATCAAGATTTTTTTGCCGTTTGAGCTCTCGCCGGTTTTGAGTTTGACGTTTGGATTCTGCCAGATGATTAAATAGCCTGTTGGATAACCGTTGTAAAGCGAGTCTACATGATCGCGAACCTGGGTTTTCCTCCAGACAAATGGTCTTTGGATTTCAGGGATTGCTATGTCGCCAGCCTCAATGAAACCAAGAATGGCAGAAATCGGATATTGATGAACAGAATATTTATCACTTTGCACAGGCAGCACCCCATTTCATTTTTTAAATGTCAACGTTGGTTATAGCATTTAGATTTTGATTTGGCAATCTAAAAATGTCGGTTTTTAGTTAGGTTATTCCCCTCTCCTGCTCTCAATCAGCGAAAGGAAACTCTCGATCCTGAGTCTGAGTTGGCCAATATCTGACGGACTGTAGTCGGTTTCAATCTTTAGAAATGGCATTCTGTGGTGCTCTTCGATGTGGCGCTTGAGAAGGGCCGATTCCACGCTGTAGGTCAGGCAGGCCATCCAGACAAGGTCGACTATGCCTTCGGGCCTGTATTGGCTTATGAGCCTGTCCAGGAGGCCAAACCTTCCGGTGTTGGGGGTCATGCACGAGCACTCGAGATGGAAATACTTCTTTGCAATTGCTTCAAGCGGATCGCCGGTTTCATCGACATCTTCAAGGAGCGGTTTGACGCCTGTGCAGTTTTCCTGAACAACAACCTTTGCGCCAGCCTCTTCAATCAGATCAATAACCTTTTCGGCGCCGTGGGGCATTGGCACACCGGTCATGAGAATCCTTGGTTTGGTCGATTTCTCAAGCGGGAGTTCACCGGCCTGCCTGATGATTTCCTCATAGGCTTCGATATCTTCGGGGATACAGGCGATGAGCGATTTGGCGTTGAGGATTTCCGTGCCCTTCAAACCCCTCTCCGAAAGTTGCGCTATCGTGCGCCTGAGTTTTCGTTCGTGGTTCATCATCTTTATCGCATTTGAAAGTTTTTCATCGGTTATTTTGTTGCCGGTGAGGGTTTCGAGTTTGCACTTGAGTATTTTGATTTCCGAGAGCCAGTGGTTGAATGCTTCGGTTTCATCAGGTTTCTGGGTGAGTTCGAGGATGTGCATGGGTTTTGCCTGACTCATCAGCTCGTACATTTTCTTCTTGCCGTCGCATGTGGTTTCGGCGATTACGAGGTCGCTCATCTCAAACAGGGGGTTTGCGTGCTCGATGTGGTAGCCGTAGCTTGATTTTATCAGTGGGCAGAGGTTGGCGGGAAGCTCTTTTTCTGAGGAAAGCGCCATCTGGTGGGAACCGCCACAGGCACAAACTGGAACGGCTCCTGCAGCAAGCACGAGTTCTCTTGGTGTGTATTCGCAGAAAATCGAGACAACCTTCTTGCCCTGCTTTTTGGCATAAGTTGCGTAGTCGATCGAGTTTTGAACCATGCGGTCAAATCTTGTGAGTGCCGGAACCGTGTGGATGTAGGCGTTTTTCGGCATCTCTCCGCAGCTTGTCAGTCTCTTTGTGGGTTTAGTGTCGCAGCAGGACGATGCCTCCAAAGGTTTTTCACCGCACGAGCAGGATTGCTGAACCGTCGGAGCAGAACCGCAACATGGAGAAGGTTCGTCCTTTTTTTCATTGCACGAACATGGCTCAGGCGTTGCCGGAACCGATCCACAGCATGACGAAACCTCGACTGGCTCGGGCTTTGATGTCCCAAGGTCGATTGGATGCTGGCCACATGAGTTTTCAACTTGAGAGGGAGCGCCTATTGTAACAAGCACCTTGTGGTTTTTCTGAATGTCTTTGTCTTCGAGAATGCCGGCGTGACCCAGTTTTCTTGAGGCTATGAGCGATGCCCCGAGTGCGCCCGTGATTCTGGAGTCCGGCGGGATCATGAGCCTTTCCCTGAGTTCTGAACCCAAAGCCCTGACCATTGCTTTGTTTTTGGCCACGCCACCGGTGAACACCACCGGCGCTTCATACCGTCCACGTTCGGCCATTCCAGCAATCCTTCTGGCGATTGCCTTGTGGATGCCGGCTGCAAGCTCTTCCCTTGGAGTGCCACGCGTCATCATGCCTATCACTTCAGACTCGGCAAACACAACGCACATCGAGCTTATCTCTGTTTCACCCCTTGAAGTCATTGCCATCTCGGCCATTCCGTCGACGTCTGTGCCAAGGATCCTTGCAACAACCTCGAGAAATCTGCCGGTTCCCGCAGCGCAGCGGTCGTTCATGGTGAAATCCCTGACGATTCCTTCGCCGATGTGGATTACCTTTGAGTCCTGGCCTCCGATGTCGATGATGGTTTTTGCCTGTGGGAAAAGCGAGAGCACGCCGACAGCGTGACAGGTGATTTCGGTTGTGATGTCGGTTGCGTATTCGACCATGCTTCTTCCGTAGCCTGTGGCAACGGTTCTGTCTACAGCATCGATTCCGGCCATGCCAAAGACCATGTCTCTCATCTCCACGGCATCTTTTCTGGTGTCGGTTGAAGTGTCGATTGCGCCCGAGGCGATCACAGTTTTGTTGATGCAGTCGTAAAGCACGCCTTTGACTGATCTTGAGCCGACGTCGATGCCAAGTGTTTTCATAGTCTTCTCCTGTTGCGGATTGTTTCAAAAAATGCCTCGAACCTCGTTGCAAGCTGTGAGGATTCTGAGTCTATGAGTGGTGGGATGGTGATTTCAAGCACCGGAAGCCCCGTTGTTTTCTGGATGTGATCCCTGATGATCGTCCCTTCGGTTGCACAGTGGGAGGCGCCTGGAATGTTGCTGATGACCACACCTTCAGCGTTGTATTTTCTCGCGTCTTCCTCGATCAGCCTCGCCCGGTATTCAGAGCTGCCAATCATCGGGTCGCAAAGTGCAGTGAGCGCCAAAGCCCTCATCGGGTCAATGCCGATTGGAATCTGGACGAGTGCGTGCCTGAAAAGGTACTCGGTTCCTGCAATCGATCCGCCCAGTGACTCAAACATGTTCATCGCCCGAAGGTCGGCAACCGGATTCACCCACACACACCTGCAGGAATCAGGAGGCAGGACGCCCTCATGGTTTTCCACCCTTTTTTCAACAGTGTCGGCCACATGCTCCAAAACGCTGATGGATTCATCCATTTCAGAGCAAAAATGCAGGGCGATCATCTCGCATATCTGGGTTTCAAGAGACGGGAAAGGAACCGGAACGGTTCCGTATGACAAATCTCTTATTATTCCAAGCAGTTGGCGCATCCTATTTGATTTGCCAATCGCCTTTTCAAGTTTTTCGTTGGTTATCGTCTCGCCGGTTGTTTTTTCAATTGCATTTTTCACATTTGTCAGCTGGCTGACAACAAAATCAACCAGTCTGGATGGAACCTTTAGGCCTGTGGGTGTGGTTTCTGACGGTTCGCCAGGGGAGGCTTCACGCCTGTATGGAAGCTCCCACCACACAATCGGAATGCCTTTGTCGGCCACACGCTGCTGGATCGCCGAAAAATCGTCGCAGCAGCAACCGACGGCTCCGACAAGAAGATCAGGCATAGGGAAGTGTCCGCCCTTGAAAAATGCAGCGAGGGCAGCTCGGGCTGGGCACATTTCATCGCCAAAACCAAGTGTGTCGGCAACTCGGAGCAGACCCTCGCTCATTTCCATCACACACGGAATCCACCACGCACCGTCCGGGTAGAAAGCGATTGCGTTGTCACAAGCATAGGCAAGGATGGGTGCGGTTCCAAGGTCTTTCATGGTTCCGATAATTTTTTTGCCGGCAGCCCGTGATTTGTGCAGCCTTCCCTCTTCCGAGAGCAGGAACGACCAAAGCCTGATTGATGCAAGGGAATTGTCAAACTTCAGGGCATGGAGCCTTGCATCACCCTCAAACTCCTCAAAGCACCTCGAATCATTGAGATAGCTGGTTTGCTGGGCAGTTCCGGCCAGGTAGCTGTATGAGTTTTTCACAGAGTCAGGCAAAGCCCTGAACGCTTCGTCCCACTGGCTGTGGGTGATCTGGGCTGGTTTTGGGTCTGTCACAGGTTCTCCAGGAACGCTTCGACACGGACAGCGATTCTTGAAGACTGCGTGTCGGCGTAGGTCATGTCTAGGTTGATCATCGGCATGTCAAAAATCTTCTGCGCCCGTTGGAACTCCGATGACCAGAGGTCGCAGAACCTCACCGTCCTCCAGATGATTCCGTCAACATTCCGTTTGTCTGCCATATTTTTTGCGTAACTGAAAAAATCATCGTTTGGCCTGCATCTGATGCACGGTGGCTTGTCAAAATAAGCATCAGATAGATTTCTTAAAGGATCGCCATCTTCGGGAATTTCAAAATCTATCCTTCTGTCACCGGTGCATGTTGCGTCTGCAACGATTTCGGCTCCGGTTTTTTCAATCATTTCTAAAAATTTTATATCGCCCGGGGTCAGCGGGCTACCACAGATCATGAGCCTTTTTGCATTCATTTTTATTACGTTGTCGATTTTCAGCCCATCAAGAAGCGTGATCATATCGATTGGGGAAAGCCTTGATTCAAGCTGGACAAGAGCCGAAAACTGAGAACCTTTCAGGTTTGCCCTGACATCCCTGAGCCTTTCCCTTATGTGGTTCCTTGATTTAATTACCGTCAAAAGATTGCTGTCGTCATATTTTTTGCCTGTGGTTTCCGAAAGCCTGTCTTTGAGCCACAATATTTCTGAGTAAAAGAATTCCCTGGACTCGTTTGTTCTTGTTGCCGGCATGTCTATAACCAGTGTTTTTTTGCCGCCGTGAGCCATGAGGTCGAGTGAACGTCTCATCTGGTCGCATGTTGTGGCTCCAACCACCAGCCCGATGTCGTCAAAGCTCAGAATGGACTTGCACCATGAGCAGACGGTTGCGCTTGATTTCTGCTCGCCACGCGATTCTTCGGCAACCGTTCCCTCAACAGGCACCCAGGATGCACCAAGACCGAAGCTCTCCAGCAGCTCTCGCGGGACATAGGAGCATGTGCAGACACTTCCTGATTCAACCTGCCTTGAACCGTCAAGGCGCACCCTTAGGTTTTCCATCTTACTTTTTTACCGCCACGAATCTGCCTCTTGTGATCTTGTCTTCGTGGGCTTTCTGCTGGATGAAGCCGAATTCTGCGCCCATTGCCTGGAACATTGCCATGTCGTCGCCGATGAGCCTCAAGGCGTCATAGGTGTGCTGTTCGGTGAGCATTGTCAGATAAAGGTCAACGTATTTTGCAAATGGGATGTAGACGGCCTCCTTGACCTCAAAGCCGTGTTTTGTGAGAAGGTTTTTGTAGCCCTCAAGCGATTCCATGAATGGGAACTTCATGAAGTCGTTGATCCTGAAAGCTTCTTCCTCGGTCAGACCCTTTGGGCCGTCGATCCAGTCCGTGAAAGCGATTGTTCCGCCTGGTCTGAGGATTCTTGCCGCCTCTGAAATGAGTTTGTCCTTGTCCTCAACGTAGCACCAGGCATCCTCGCCCCAGACAAAATCATACTTTCCTGCATCAACTGGAATCTTTGTGACGTCTGCTTCAATGAAATTCAATTTGTCGGCAAGCTTTTCAGAAGTTGCCTGCTCTTTTGCCTTTGAAAGCGCTGACGGTGTGGCATCAACGCCATCCATCCTCACTTTGAAATTTTTGGCCAGAAACCTCATGCCTGCACCAAGGCAGCAGCATAGGTCAACGCCGTGCATACCCTCTTTAATCCCAGCCGATTTGGCCAGTTCCATGCTTGACATCATACCGCCGGCGTGGATCTGCTCTCCCATGCAAAGAACCCAAAGATCACGCACTGCACTGCTGTATATAGACTGGACGTCTGCTAGTTTAGCGCCACTGTTTTTCATGAAGAAAAATCCTCCTTTTAGAGCAAAAGATGATTGCTCATCCCGCAAATTCTAAAAGGGGCAGGCTTGTTGGAGCTGCGGGATGAAACGGGCGAACGTGACACCGGACCGGGTCACTTTTTCAGCTCAGAGACAGAATCTAAGTGTTTTCATTTCCCGCACTCCTTTCCTTGTTTGATGCGATATTATCATTTTTGCATTAAGAGTGCAAGATATGGCAGAACTTCCTTTCGATTGCGAAAACTCCCGGCTTATCTATAATCATTGTCATGAACAAGAGAACGCTTGCCATTTTGCTTGCAGTCATGCTGACAGTCGGCGGTGCAGCCGTCTTTGCCAGATACGGATACTACCAGATTTTCCAGAAAACCTACCCAAAAACGATTGGCACGAGGATTGACTACTGCATCTGCCACCTCGACCACAACGG
>CAYYJO010000044.1:8686-16293 GCA_964472265.1 uncultured Caldisericales bacterium
TTGCCAACAACAGCCATAACCTCAAATCAATAGAGAATAAGGATTCTGACAGGGACGGGTTTTCAAATCTTGACGAGATCAACAGCCTTACAAACCCAGGAGACAACGCCGATTATCCGAAAGACAATAACCCGCCTGAAATAAAGATAACCGAACCGGCAACCGGAGCTGTTTTTACCGATAAAAACCTGACAATAACGGTCAAGGGAACCGCAACAGATGACAGGATGGTTTCAAAGGTTGTGGTCAAGATGACCGGTTTTGACGAAAGGTCAATCCAGGTCAGGGGCAACATCTGGGAGTCCTCGTTTGATATAAAAAAGAACGGCATATACGACATTACTGCCAAGGCAATCGATTCATCAAAGAATGAGTCACTTGAAGATCACGTTGCAATCAAGGTAGAGATGCCGGACAACGAACCGCCTGATGTCCAGTTCTTCTTTCCGGCAGAAGACATGGTTTTGAACACTTTGCCCATAAAGGTAAGCGGAATCGCATCTGACACAAATGAAGTAAAGCTTGTCGAGTATTCGCTTGACGACAAAAAAACCTGGAAAAATGCAGAAGGCACAGATGAATGGTTCTTTGTCATCACAGCCCATCAGGAAGGCGAGATCATTGCCTGGGTGAGGGCGACTGATTCGATGGGAAACGTCACGCCGCCAGCATTTCAAAGGTTCAGGCTGGAGTTTGATTCAGTTCCGACACCAACAATCAGCTACCCAACAGATAAACTTGAGGTGGAGTCCGATTCCCTCACGGTTTCTGGAACATTTGCAACACCGGCCGTAAAAGTCGGTGTGAGAATCGACGGTGGGCAGGAACAGTTTGCGCAGACTGAAAGAAGTTTCTGGACGCTCGATATTGGCCAGATAGCAATTGGCAAGCACACAATCACCGCCTGCGCATACGACCAGCTAAACAGGAAGTCTGCAATCTGTGCCGAAGTTGAATTCACCTACGTTATCCATGATGTTTTGCCACCTGTGATCACCATCTCCTCACCAAAGGAAGGGCAGGAGTTTGACCTTGGCGATGTGACCGTGACAGGCAGTGTCAAAGACGACATTTCAGGTGTTGAAAAGGTTGAAGCCTCAATTGACGGCAAAACCTGGCAAACCCAGAACCAGACAAACTTCTCCTTCACTTTCAAATTTGCTGAAGCTGGCGATTACACAATTTTCCTGATGGCCTCTGACAAAGCCGGCAATTTTACACAAGTCCCCACAATAATCAACATTACTGTCCTTCCACCTGTAGGACTTGAAATAGGAACGCCTGAGCCGGTTGCGCTTGAACATGGCGAACTCGACGTGACAATCACCACCACGAGGAAAACCATGCCTCAGCCACAAATAACTTTTGCTGGCAACACAAAGGATTTCACGCTAACAAAAATTAAAGACAACACATACCAGTTGCTGGCAACGCTGGGTGCCGGCAAAACAAAGATCACAGCTTCATCATCGGGCATCACGAAAGAGCTTGAACTCACCTACAAGGTCACAATCGAATTCACGGTTGGCGGGAAGAGCATGACTGTCAATGGCAACAAAACCGAGATCAAGGCAGCGCCGGTGCTCATCGAAGGACGCACTTTCATCCCCTTCAGATCTATCGGCGAGGCGCTCCATGCAAAAGTTGAATGGGACACCGACACAAAAACAGCAACCTACATCCTTGGCGACAACTCCTACAGCCTCATTGTCGGATCAACAAACGCATACGTCAACGGCAAACCGATTCCGGTTTCCACAGTTCCACGCATTGTTGGTGGCAGTCTGATGATTCCGATCCGTGTTTTTTCCGACATCCTTGGCGGTTCAGTGAACTACGAGAACGCCACCAGAAAGATTACGCTGGTTTACCCGGTGTGAGGTGATGTTCTTATCTGACCTTTTTCTTATTTGCAATATCCACATCAAATTTTGCAATTAAGCAAATTAGCTAAGAATAATCATATTCTGACGAGCATTGTTGATAAGTTGATAACTTTCCCCAAAACCTTCAAATTTGACAAAAACCCTTAAATGCGTTACCCATGAGGTATAGGAGGCAGATTATGAAAAGATTTTTCGCAATTTTCGCAGTGGTTGTCATGCTGGCTGGTTGTGGCGGGCCGTCGCTCCCACCGCTCAAGGATTACACGATGAACGAGATCAGCTTCAAAGTCTACGACACCTGGAAACTGACGGAGCAGGAAGAGGGAACGCTGAAAATGATGTTCTTCATGCCTGAGCTTCCGTGGGGGTCGTTTGCCATGATGAGGTATGAGGGGATGAGTGCAAAGGATGTGATCAGCAATGTCAAAAACTCAATGCCAAGCAGCGGTAACGAGCTTGTCACCGAGTATCAGGTTGAGATAAACGGAGCCAAGTTTTATTTCGTCGATTTCAAAAACGGGGACAAGAGGATTCCGCTGAAGTTCGGGTCACTCGGTGTTGCCGATGGAACCGGCTATGCAGGAGCAATCCAGATTTATTCAGACTTCCAGGGGCTGGATAACGAAAATAACACTGAACTGAAAACCCTTGCCGAAACGGTTGTTTTGAAATAGCTGAAAACCTGAACCTTAAAGGATGGTGCTTTGCATCATCCTTTTTTATTTGGCAAGCTTTTGTGTTACTTCCTTCAGTTTCTCCCTGATTGGAATCTTTTGCGGGCACTTTTCCTCGCACACGCCACACTCGGTGCACTTGTCTGCCTTGACGTGGTCAGGGAAGAAATTGTTGTAAGAGTTCCTGGCGCCCCCGCTTTCGGCAAACATAACGTACTCGTTTAGCAAATTGAAGTTATCGGGAATGGCAACGCCCGACGGACACGGCATGCAATACTGGCATTTTGTGCAGGGAACTGCGATGGTTGCCCTGTAGGTGTCACGAACCTTGCCGATGATTTCAAGTTCCTGTGGTGTCAGTGAATCGGGTTGTGCTTCCGACGCTGTTTTGATGTTCTCTTCAAGCTGCTCCATGGTGGTCATTCCAGACAGGAGCAGGGAAAACTGAGGATGGTTCCAGACCCACCTGAGCGCCCACTGTGCCGGTGTTCTTTTGGTTGGCGCACTGTCCCAAAGCTCTTGGATTTTTGGTGGAATCTTTTTTGTAAGGTCGCCGCCACGAAGCGGCTCCATGGCGATAATTCCAACGCCGTCCTTGGCTGCATGAAGCATTCCGGCTCTGCCAGCCTGGAAGTCCTCGTCGAGGAAGTTGTACTGGATCTGGCAGAAATCAAACTTGTAGCTGTCGTAGATTTTGAAAAAGTTTTCCTGGTCGTCATGGAACGAAAATCCGAGGTATCTTATCTTTCCAGCTTTCCTGAACTTTTCCATCTCTGAAAACACGTCCAGTTCGACAATCTTGTTGAATGTGCCCATCGAAAGCGAGTGGAGCAGATAAAAATCTATGTGGTCGGTCTGGAGGCGCTCTAGCTGGGTGTCGAGAAATTTGCCAAAATCAGCCGTTTCCTTTGCTTTCCAAACAGGGCTTTTTGTGGCGATGTAGACTTTGTTCCTCTTTCCGCCCTGAAGGGCTTTCCCGCAAAAAATCTCGCTCATTTCGCCGTGGTAGACGTAGGCGGTGTCGAAATAGTTGATGCCTGCTTCAATTGCACGGTCAACCATCCTCAGGGATTCCTTTTCGTCAATCTTCTTGTTGCGATCCGGGTCGGTTTCGTCGTTCGTTGTCAGTGGCAAACGCATGAGGCCAAATCCAAGAATTGATACGTCAACGCCGGTTTTTCCGAATTTCCTGTAGAGCATGTTCCGCCTTTCACAAGCAATGATAGCAGGATAAGGCTGCGACTCAAGCGGTGAAGATTTGCCGGGTTTGGTGAACGATTTTGTTGACATATTACCTATAATATACTAAATTTCCTTATAAAGTAATAATAAGGAGTAATAAGTAATGGAAGAACATTTTTACACAGTCGAGCGCATTGCACAGATGCTAAACATTCACCCAAAGACCATCCAGCGCTATATCCGTGAGGGCAGGCTCCGAGCGACTAAAATCGGCAAAAGCTGGCGTGTGACCGGCCACGATTTGAGCCGGTTCACAGAGGAGAACAACAACATCAACAAAGAAACACAGCCTCGCTCACCAATGCAGGATCGCAGCAAGGTGTCGGCGGTGGTTGACATCAAGGTGTATGACAAGGATGAGGCAGACCGGATTATAAATTCGCTTACAGCTGCCATGAACATCAAACCTCGGGAATACGGGAAAACTTCAATGGTCGCACAGTTCCTGGAAGATGACTCTACGGTTCGGCTGACTTTGTGGGGAAACGTTCAGTTCATGTCGGCGATGTTGGGCTTGATTGAACTATACCTGAACCAGCAGGAAGAGGCTGAAAATGAATAGGGCAAGCGTTTTCAGGTCGGCTGAAGGGCGTGAAAAGATTCGTGCCTATTACAACAACATCCTGAATTTTTTCCCATTTAGTCAGAGATTCGTGGAAACATCCTTTGGAAGAACCTTTGCGCTGGAAGCAGGGAATGAAGATAATCCCGCCATAGTTTTGATTCATGGTTCCTGCAGCAACAGCGCTGCATGGCTGGGCGACATGGCTGCCTTTGCTGCCCGATTTCATGTCTTTGCTGTGGATATGCCTGGTGAACCCGGCAACAGCGATGACAACCGCCTGAATTTTGAATCAGGTGAATATCCGATGTGGCTCAGTGAGGTGATGGATGCGCTTGGTACGAAGAACGCTGTGATAATTGGCAATTCAATGGGCGGGTGGCTGGCGTTGCATTTTGCAGCTTCACATCCTGAACGGACAAAAGCCCTGGTTTTGCTGGCTCCGTCGGGCATAGTTCCACCCAGACAGACTTTCACTGATCAGACAGCAAACATCGCAAACAGCCCTGAAAAAGCTGGAGCGGTTGGTGAAACAGTGCTGGCCAATGCTTCAATTCCAAAAGAAGTTCTGGAATTCATGAATCTGGTTATGACCAATTTCATTCCATTCACAGGAGCGCTGCCGGTTCTAACCGATGAGCAGATGAAAGCGCTGACAATGCCAGTGCTGTACATCGCCGGAACCAGTGATGTGACGATGGATACCACCAAAGCTGCTCAAAGGCTTTCCGAACTCGTACCCCACGCAAAAGTGATCCTGGGTGACGGAGCACATGTGATTACTAGTGCTGCGGAAACGATAATTCCTTTTTTGGAAGAAGAGCCATAAACATGCCGGAGGTTATGATGGGCAATGATGCCTTGACGGGTTTCGATGGTTTGTGTGCTTGTTAGCAGTATGCCGATCTGGTACATTTGAGATAAATGATACTAATAAAAAACATAAACGTTCTATCAGTTGAAAATGGTACGGTCATACCGAATCAATCAATTATTGTTGAGAATGGCTTTATCCGTGGGATCGACAATGCTGTTCCGTCTCAAGTGGATTTCGAAACCGTAATTGATGGATCCGATAAATATATAATGCCTGGCATCATAAACATGCACGTGCATCTGGGTGACAATCGCGACGATTTGCAGCTGTATCTTGCAAATGGGATAACGACCATCAGAAACATGTGGGGATATGGAAAATTCAGTTTTGGGCACTTTATTTTCGGAACCAGAGTGTTTAATCATCTTATGCTCAAGCAGCAGGTGGAGAGCGGGACGGTTGTTGGCCCTGATATTTATACGGCAGGCCCTATTCTGGATGGGGAGAAGCCATTTTTCCCCAAATTCATGTACACCCATGCACTGAAGGACGTTGTTCATATTGAGGAAGTTATTGCTTCGCAGGTGAGGCAGGGATATGATTTTATCAAAATCTACTCGAGACTGTCGAAGCAGAATTTTGACGACATAATGCGCATTGCCAACAAATATCGCATACCGGTGGCAGGACACGTGCCTGATGCAATCGAACTTAATCATGCAATAATTTCTGGCATGCACACAATGGAGCATTTGTATGGATTTGTGAATCCATATGCACCGGAAAGAAACCTCAGTACCGAAAATGTGGAGGTATCGGCAGCTTTGGCAGCCGAAAAAGGAGTCTGGATTTGTCCAACTCTGATAGCCAATGAACGGCTGGCCAACGTTGGAAGTCTGAGTGCATATGAAAATGAAGAACAGATGGATTATATCTCCCGGAAGAACAAAAAAGCGATGAGATTCCTGATTGTGGAATCCCGCAAGATTTTTGAAAAAGCAGGGAACTCGGATCAGGATGCATTTATGGAGAGACTGTTCTTCATCGTACGCAAACTCAGTGAAGCCGGGGTTGGTATGCTTCTGGGCACAGACAAAGCGGTGCCGTATGTGGTTGCCGGTTTCTCTGAGTACAAAGAAATGCAGCTTTTGTCACATGCCGGCATTTCAAACAAGGAAATCATTCGGATTGCCACAATCAACGCTGCAAAATGTCTGGGTATCGATGGAAGTGTTGGGACGATTGGTGTTGGGAAAAAAGCAAATTTGCTTTTGACCGAGAAAAACCCGTTTGATGATTTACAAACACTCACTCGGCATTCGGGTGTCATAAAATCAGGAGTATATTATTCCAGGGATGCCTGCGACAAGATGTTGGCTCAGATAAAAAAGCGAGCGGCAAAATAGATTTTATGATATTGCTCTAACTGTAGCCTTTTTTGAAATCTAACAGATTTCGCCTGAAAATTTTGCCGAATCTGAGCAAACATGCATCAAATCATATATTGGAAAAGTGAAAGTGATACAAAAAAACCGGATCGTTTCCGATCCGGCTGCGCTTGAAAGGAGCGTGACTACTTCTGTCTGAACTGCAAGATGGAGATGAACAGGAGCGCAAGACCAACGATGATCATGAACGCGCCAACGCCTATCATCATCCAGGTCATGCCAAAGCTAAGAACGGCGATAAGCACTGAATTTTCGAGGTTCATACCCTGTGCGTATGAGAGATTGAGTGGGTTGGTCGGGTCAAACTTGTGGTCTGGGTTCTTGGCCGTCAGTTCGCTGTATGAGGGAGCCATGCTGTCTCTGTGCATTTTTAAAGTGCTTGCAAGCTTTTCGAGCTCTGCCATCGACTCGATCGGTTTTGGAGAGGCGGTCTTGTCGTCTGTGAGGTTGTAGGAAACCTTTTCGGCTTCGAGATTGGCCTTCACTTCATTCTGCTTTGAAAAACCCATGAACACAAACACCGACCCGACTGCAAGGGATGCTATTGCAATCAGCAGCACCAACACTGTCAGAAACTTATTCATTTTGGCCTCCTGTTTTTCTCATTAAGTAGTATTTTCATACTTGTATACCATATTATAATGCAAATTTTTGATGTCAAGTACCAATAATCAGGTATTTGTTAAGATTCAATAAGAGTAACTACTTATCAGTATTTAATTGCCATAATGGGCAATAATTGATTTTCTGAAGAGCATGTCTGTCATCCTGCCACCGGATTTCCACGATTCCATAAGCCTCAGTCCGTGATAGGCAGACCAATTCCTGATGCACCCTTCGTTGAATGTCGTTGAAAGCTCCTCGTTGTCCATCGAAAGCATTTTTTTGAGCTGCTGCTTGAAAATATTTGGTTTTACCGAGCATCTGGCTATAAGCTCCATTCGCTTCCACCACCTGGAGTTGTCACCTTTCTGGAGG
>CAYYJO010000045.1:0-16191 GCA_964472265.1 uncultured Caldisericales bacterium
ACAGCGGATTTTTTACAGGAGTGCTCTTCGGAGCGGCAGTCGGTTTTCTTCTTGGTGTGCTCTTTGCACCTGCAAAAGGTGATGAAACCAGAAAAGTAATCGCTGACAAGTCGAAGGAAGTTGCCGATGACCTTAAGTCGAGAACAGAAGAAGTCATCGAGAGACTCAAAGCCAAGATCAACGCAAAGGGCGAGCTTGTTGAGGATTCAGAGCTCCACTAGTGCTTAAGATCTCAAAGGGGGATTTTGAAATCTTCCTGAAAATTGTGGTAATGATTGCGGTAATCGTTGGAGCCGCTTTTTTGCTCTACATCTTGTGGCTCCTTCGATCCGTTGTCATTTTGTTTCTCATCTCGCTGGTGCTGGTTTTCCTGCTGCGACCTGCAGTTGACTGGTTTTCAAAAGGATCGGTCAAGTTTAAAAAGGGAAAAACCATCAATATCAGGATTCCAAGAATCATATCTATTCTGCTTGTTTTTGCGCTTGTTTTCATTCTGCTGTTCTTTATTGTAACACCAATCATTAACCTGATGATTGCCCAGGCAAATTCACTGTTTCAAAACATCGACAAGATTACCGGCTCAATCTCTGATTGGGCTGAAAAAATCTTCAAGGTCAACAACGCTCAGATTCAAAGCTATATTGACACCATCCAAAGCAATCTCCAGGATTTTCTTGTCAGTACCATCAAAAGTTTGCCCGGACTGCTACAGAGCATCTTCACAACTTTTGCCGGCTACGTCTTCAATGCTTTCATAATATTGATCATAACAATCTTTTTCCTGCTTGACTGGGACAAGATCAATCTGGTTCTGTTCTCCCTACTCCCCCAGAAAACTGCAGACACAGCCAGGGGGCTCCTGGGCGCCGTCTATAAGCAGATTTGGGCGTACATCAAGGCTCAGGCGTCGCTGTCGTTCATGATCGGCACTCTCATCGCCATTCTTTCATTCATCCTTGGTTCTGAAGCATTCCTCATCATTGGGATCGTTGTTGCCCTTGGAGAAATGGTTCCCTATATCGGCCCGATTGTCTCCTTCTCGGTTGGCTTTCTTCTTGTGCTGTTCACAGCAATTTCTCCACCCGCAAACCTTTCGCTTCTGGCCTGGTATTCAGTCGGATTCCTTGTGATCGAACAGATTCTGGCGCAGGCGGTTGCAGCTCCTCTGATAGCCAAGAAAGCAAACACTCACCCTCTCCTTGTAATTCTTGTCATGTTCAGTTTTGCAACACTGTTCTCCCCGTATGCCGTGCTTTTGGCTGTGCCATTCCTGGTTTTTGCCAGAGCCATCTTCTCATATCTTATCTCTGAAAAAAAGGTGCTTGAAAAGCTTGGAATCGCTCTTGAGCCAACAACTCCGCCACTCTCGCCGCTCATCTCAAAACTGCGAAAGCCTTTCGGCAAGTCAGAAAATAAATGATCGATGCCATCATAACCGATCTGGACGGAACGCTGCTCTCTCCAGACGGAACTATATCCCTTGCCAACAAGAAAATCCTTAAATATGCAATGTCTCATGGCGTTAGAGTCATCCTTGCCTCGGGCAGGCGTTACCTTTCCACCGAGAAATTCGCCAGGGAACTCGATCTGGACGAATTCATCATCGCCTATTCCGGCGCATGGGTGAAAAAAACTTCGGCTCTTTCACCGATAATAAAATACGAAATGCCCTACGAAGCCTCAGTTGAGTACATGCAAGATGTTAGGGGAAAAGTTGATCTTTGCGGTGTTTATCTGGATGACACCTTTTATGTGGAACAGAAAAATGATTGCCTTGAACGTTATGAAGCCAAGTCACACCTAAAAGCTGTTGAAGTATCCGATGTTTGTGAGTTCCTGATGGGTGAAAAGCGCAACCCGACCAAGATTTTTACCCTTGCCAAACCGGAGATTCTTGAGATAATCACAACAGAGATGCGTGAAAGGTTTGAAGGGATTCTCGATTTCGTAAAATCATGGGAAACCTATCTTGAGGTTGGCCCGATAGGCGTTTCAAAGGGCTCTTCGCTCCTTGAGCTTGCCAGACGTGAAAACCTCGACCTTTCAAACTGTGTGTTTTTTGGAGATCAGGAAAATGACATCTCCGCCATGGAAGTGGTGGGCATCTCCGTGGCAATGGGCAACGCCACTTTGGAAGTCAAACAAAAGGCGACAATGATTGCACCTCCGAACTTTGAGGACGGTGTGGCCAAAGTCCTCGAAAGGATAATGGGATGAGAAAACTGATGCTTCTCCTGTGCCTGTGCCTTCTTCCACTGCCGGCACTGGCTGCTGACGGTACAGTTTCCGTAAAGCCAATAGAAAAATCTGTTCAAGTGGGCGACATCGTAAAAGTCGACATCAGGGCGGCAGGGCTTGCCAATCTCTACTCTGTCAAATACGAGGTTGTCTTTGAAAACAGGATCATCACCTTCAAGGAACTTGAACTTGGCAGCCTTCTTGCCAACGACCCAAAGCCAATAGCAAACTACACCGTCAAAAAAGACGGAGACAAGTCAAGAATAATCTTTGGTACGTCGTTTACCAACATAAAAAACAAATTCCCTGAATCAGGCACGTTTTTCACCATCCAGTTCAAGGCAATTGACTCATCAAAGGCATCACCGATAAAAATTGAAAAGATTGAAGGCAGGGATTATCGTTTTGACATTGTAAACCTGAACGTTGAAAACTCGGAAATCGCTGTAACCGCACTACCGACAAAGCCAAATCTTGTGATTGACCCTAAAGAGCTTGATTTTGGAACTCTCAGATCAGGTGAATCCAAAACGCTCAAATCGCACATCAGCAATGACGCAAAGGCTGGGCTCAAGGGCACAATCGAGCCTGACAACACATGGATTGAGGTTGATCCGGCAAAGTTCGACAAGGACGAATTCGATGTAACAATCACGGTCAAACCGGTTGACGGCCTGCTCCTGAATAAACAGCACATCGGCTATGTCCAGGTGGTAACAAACGGTGGCTCCCAGTCAATCAGATGCCGTTTCTACTATCAGGAGACCGCAATCGACGACCTCCCGCCAGACCTTACCATAACAGAACCAACCGACAAGGTACTCCTCAACAAGTCGGCGATCCGCATCAAAGGCAGAACAAACCCGGGTGTGGCAATCTTCGTCGGCAACAACGCCAAGGAAGTGGGTGAAGACGGCTCCTTTGATTTCCCGTACGACCTCCATGAAGGCGACAACACAATCACGGTCACAGCCAAAAAGGATACCGGAAAAACGACAGACAAAACCATTGTCATCACCCTCGACTCAATGCCCCCTCCACTAAACGTGAAAGACCCTGGCGAAACAGTTCACACCAGCCCGATATGGATTGAAGGCGCGACAGAGAAAACAGCAACCATCAAAGTTGGTGGAAAACCGATTAAACCGGACAGCAACGGCAACTTCAGAATCTCTTTCGACCTCAAGGCTGGAGAGAATCATCTTGAGATCATCGCTGTTGACCAGGCAGGAAACTCGACACCATGGGGCAAAGTGGTCAAGTTCGTCCCCCAGGAAACCATAAGCATAAAAATGTGGGTTGGTAAACCCGAAGCATACATCAATGGCGAACTCAGGTATCTTGAAGTTCCGCCAACGGTTGTGGGCGGCAGAACCTTCGTTCCGCTTCGCTTCGTTTCTGAAAACTTCAGGGCCGACGTGAAATGGGATCCAGACACCAGATCAGTCACCGTTCACGGGCAGAACCACTCCTGCACTGTTTTCATCGATTCCAAGAACGCATTCCTGGACGGCATTCCAAAACTGCTTGAAGCTGCACCGTTCATCAAGAATGGAAAATCCATGGTTCCACTCAGATTTATCTCGCAAGATACGCTCTCGGCAACCATCCTTTGGGATGACAACGAAAAGCGAATAGACCTGACTCTGGTAATCGACATAAAACAGTGAGGGCTTCATACGGTTCGCTTCAGCTGCTGGGTCTTAAGCCCGGCGGGTACCCGTTTTCACCACGGGCGGTCTTCCTGCTCATTGGAGATGCATGTGAAGGCGGATGCCTTTTTTGCCCGCAATCATCAGGCAGCCCCGAAAAGCTTTCAAGGGTCACCTGGCCTGAGGTTGAGGAAGCAAATGTTATTGATGCAATCCTGAAGACCAAAATTGACCGCGTCTGCATCCAGGCCACAAAATCGTCGACAACAAAAATTGAAGTTTTGAGACTCCTGAAAAAGATCGGTGAGGCTACCATCGCTCCAATCTCGGTCTCAATGCACATCGAAACCTTCGAGGATGCACGGGAACTTCTTGAGGCTAGTGCGGCAAACGTAAGCATGGCGCTTGACACGGCGACCGAGGAGCTGAGTCAGCAGATCAAGCACAAGCCGATACTGCAAACCATTGACCTCCTCATTAAAACTGCATCATTTTACCCCGGGCAGGTTACAACACACCTCATCGCAGGACTTGGAGAAACCCAAGAAGAGCTTGTTGAGCTTGCCAGAGTGCTTATCAGGGCAAACGTCTGTGTCTCGCTCTTCGCCTTCACACCCATTCCGGGAACACCGCTTGAAAACATTCGGCAACCAGAGCTTTCCATCTACAGGCAGATTCAGGCTGCACTGGCACTCATCAGAAAAGACCACGACTGGAAAATCACTTACAACCACGGATTTATCATCGATCTTGGCGATTATAAACCACACCTCAAGCAGTCCGACTTCCAGAACCCGGGATGTCGTGGCTGCAACAGACCTTATTACAACGAAAAACCAGGCGGAATAATTTACAACCACCCAAACCCCCCGGACATGGAACAGATCATCAAGGAGATAGGCTTATGAAAAAGCTTTCAGTCGTTTTCTGCATCGTGCTTGCTTTGGCAGGCCTTGCCGGTTGCGGTCAGCAAAAAGCGGACTTACCAAAACTTTCAATTGCTGTCAACTGGAAAACCCTGAAACAGTCAATCATTTACGCCTGTGTTAAGCCGCAGGCATGGAACATGCCACAGAAGCCTGACCTCCCAAACCCTGAAATCAACATAAAAGAGATGTTCCCACCCCTTTCGACCATAGACTCACTCGCAGTTTCCGAAGGAACAGCCGGAAAAATCAAGTCAGTTTCAGACATCATCGAGAAGAGGAAAGATGAGTTCACAAACCTGGTTTTAGGGAGCCTCAAATCCTGGGATTTGGACAAACTCGCACTCAGAGCCGACAACATCGCAAACATCATGCATGTTGACCAACCGTTCAGGGAAATCGTCATCCAGCCTGACCCTGTAATGCTCTGGGGGCTCAACAGGATTACAATCGATGGCGACAAGGCAACAATCATAGTCCCAACTTACATTAGTGATGATAACTTCGATTCAGCTTTCACAAACGCCCTCATTAATTTCGGGATGAAAGACAAAAACCCGGATACCTCAAGAATAGATGAATTCTGCAAACGAAACGGCGCATTCCTGCCAGCATGGGAGCAGTTCACCTGTGACCTGGCTTTTGCAATGTCCACCTGGCTTTCTGGCACGGTTGAACCGGACTATCGCTCGTTCATCCTCAAATCGTCACTCGAATTCGGTCACATCTTTACACCGCAAACCTCGCAGTGGGCAGGCAATTTTTACCAGTTCCTTGGAAACACAAACCTGCAGGAAGTCGTGGACAACGCTCTCATCGACTGCGAAAACCCGCTCTACCAGAAGCTTTATGACAGACTCAAAAACTCTGCATGGATGGGGCTGACGGTAACCGACACAAAAGAAGGTGTTGCTGCCAACGCTTTTGGATCAGAAGAAGCCACAAACTCAGGCTTGCTCAAGGGTGACATCATCTTTGACATTGATTCTATACCAATAAAGGCAGTCTGGAACGTACAAAACATCATGTACGACAAGGCACCGGGCGATGAAATAATAATAAAAATAATCAGGGATGAAGACAAAGGCGATGCAAAATCGCTTACAAAACTGGGTTCTGAAAACGGAAAGATAATGCTCGCCTACAAACTCAAGCTTGTGGCAAAGCACAAGCCATCGATCTAGAACTTCACTTCCTCTGCAGTTTGCGTTGTTGGAACTGAAAGACCCAGGAAATTTCTCATAATAACTTCTCCAAACCAGAAACCTGGCACAGGAAGTTCAGGATGGAATTGTAAACCATAGATCGGTTTGGTCTTGTGACGGATGCCTGCAATTATCTCGTAAGATGTTCTGGTTTCGCCAAGCTTTACAAACCCTTCAGGCACCTTTGATATTGACCAGCTGTGCCGCACTGCAACCAGGAAACCGGCCATTGGAACCGATTTGAAAACCGGATCCTGGGCGCTTGAAATAATTGGCAGAAATGTTGCGTTGCCTTGACCACCCTTGAAATCCATCCTTATCGTCCTATCCCAGACGGTTGAAATCAATTGATGACCGTAGCAGATCCCAAGCATTGGAATGCCTGATTCTTCCAGCACCTGTCTTGAAAGCGTTCTGAATCCTGCCGGGTCGCCAACATGATCGGGCGAACCTGAGAAGATTATTGATTTATCAGTTTTTAGTATCTGGTCAGTTGAAAACACGGACTCACAATTTGTTGTTGGAATCTCTGAGAACTTGAACGGATGGAGCGGAATTCCCTGCCTTGTAACCCTCACCATTCTGATGGTTTCAGGATCAACAAGGTTTCTGACTGCAGAAACCAGAGAATTCAGATGGCGAGTGCCAAAATCAACAATCAAAACTTTCTGTGAACCCATGTTTAAAATTATCGGCGCTTTTAAAGCCTGTTCAAGTGTGGAAAATTAAGATTTGGTCAATGATTGAAAGGATTCTCAATGGCTTGATTTTATTACTTTTAAACAATAAGCCCCGACAATCTGCCGGGGCTGTGTTTTTTGGTTATTCTTTAAAGAGTGAACTCTGCCTTGCTGTTTCCGAGGAAGTCGAGTGAATTGATCTCCATCTTCAGCCCAGTGATGGTGAAATTCGCGTCACCGTCTACCTTGAAGAAAAACTCGCCCTTAAGCTCTTTGCCAGGCGCAAGCTTTTCGTTGAGCACACCATCAGCAAACAGCTCATTGTCGACCGTTGTGTCAGGTGCAAGGTAAAGTTTCCCACCTGCGAGAACGGAGTTATAATCAACTTCAGATGCACCGTTGTTTTTTACCGTGTAGGCAACGTGGACATAAACCTTGCCTGCTTCTTCGCCCATTGCAATGCCACCAATAGTTGACTCTTTTACAACCTCGGCTTTTGTGATGAGATACTCAAGGTCGCCGAACATTACCGGCTGGTAGGCTGTCGGCTCAGTCGTCACTTCACCACCGGCTGTTGTCGTGCCGCCATCGTCCTTTATCGGCTCTTCCTTCTCACCGCAGGCAGCAAATACAAATGATACCGCAAGCACCAGAACAATCATCCATACAAATTTCTTCATCAAGTCCTCCTTTGACTTTTATTTCAAATCTATTGTGGCCTTTGGCTGTTCCCTTACGCCAAGGTTCTCCAAAACCAGCTTCATTCCTTCAAACTTGAGCGTCATATCTCCGGTAACCTTGAAAAACACGTCACCAGTCACTGTTTCGTTCATCTTTGTGTCAACCTTGTCCAGAGCGCCATCAACAAAAAGTTCGTATGGTGACACGGTTCCGGCAGCGTCGACAAGGCTTGGGTTGAGCATGCCAAGCATAAAAATCCTGTCGTCTCCTGAATCGTTTTTAAATGTCAGATTCACTTTCGCAAAAACCTTGCCATCTTCGGTTACCTTTGATCCATTTACCATGATAGAATCAACCACTGACTGTCCATTCACCATCGCAGACCAATCGCCAACAGCAACAAATTCTTTCGGTGGCAGCGATTTTTCATCAGAACCTGGCGGCTCGGAACCACACCCGGCAAATCCGGCAATCAAAACAACAAGCGCCAAAATGGCGGCAATCTTCTTCAAAGCATACCTCCTTGATGAATTAAATGTTAATTTATTTAACAGAAATAAGCAAACGATTGACAAGCCTGCATTTGCAAATTATTATCGATTCCTGATGGAGGAGCCATGACAGACGAAGAAAAAAAGATGCATAACACGATGGGTGTAGACTACTTCAACACCACCTGGACTTTTATCGACAAAACCGACAGAACAGCCGACGATGACTACCAGATGATCCTCTATGCACAGGCATCGCGTTTTCACTGGGGATTCGTTGGCACACCGGTTGAATTTCAGGCAGGCGACTGGCTCATCTCCAAGGTTTACTACATTCTTGGCCACAAAGAGGAGTGCATGTACGCTGCAAAGCGTTGTCTCGATATCTGCGAGCAAAAAAACATTGGCGGCTTCAACATCGCATTCGCTCACGAGAGCATGGCGCGCGCATGCAAGCTAAACGGCGACTACGAGGGTTTCAAGAAACACCAGGCAATCGCAATGGAAAAAGCAAAACTTGTTGAGGACAAGGACGACAGGGACTACACAATCTCAGAAATTGAAAAGAACAACAACTGAGTTCAACGGCTCAAAACCTTCACAGTCAGGCTGAATTTTCCAAACCTTGAGGTCAAGAAAGCGGTGGTGGCCGACTTGTAATCCAGAAGATGCTGGTCGCCAGGATCGAGACTGATTGGAAATGACCAACTCCTTGAGAAATCGTAAGCCCAGATGTCAATTCCTTTGTTGTAACAATCTCGTTTGTCACTCCATATCACAATAGGCCAGCTAAAATCGATATTTTCCTTCTCTGTCAGCGGAATCCTTGACACAAGCTCAGTCTTCATGTCAACACCAGAAAGTGTGGCTAGCATCATTTTACAATCGGTTGTTCTTGCAAGTGGCTCAAGCAGGTAGGCAAAATGACCACCGGAGATTTTTGCGCTGGTCACGTCCTCGGTCGAAGTGTCCACAGGTATTTCCAGTTTTTCAACGATGTCGTAGACAAACAAATCACGGTCTGGTCTGAACCCATATCTTCCGATAATAGAAACGTACCTTCCATCAATGGCAGTGCAGTACTGATCGCCAGGTTCAACACAGATTCCTTCTGACTTTCCGGTGGCAAAATCGAACATCCACACGTCCAGATCGGTCTGGTCATCCTGCTGTGTCCAGAAAACCTTTGTGCTGTTTGCAAGAATGTGGGTCGGCTTCTCAAAAGACTCGGCCCTGACCAATGTTTTCTTGCCTGAAGCTAGATTGTGGCACCAGATTGTGAACTTGCTCATATCTTCACAAACCCAGACCAGAAGATCACCGTAAACCCAAAATCTGCTTTCATCACCAGGAAGATTTGAGATGACGGACTTGTTGCCTTCGAGGTCGATCATCGCAAGATCTGCCTGTGTTTCCCAGCCATTCTTGACACAATATATGATTTGCCCGCCTGCAAAGATTGGTCTGAACTCAATCATACCAGTATCTGTAAGCTTTTTTTCTTCACCTGTTGTGACATCCAGCATCCAAAGATCAGGCTGACCATCGGCCTGTCTGTCGAAAACGACCGTGGTTCCAGAAATTGTCGCGCTCACTGGTCGGTCAAAATCGCCATAGGTTGTCACAGGGTCAACGGCATTGACACCAGTAAATCCTGCTATAACAACGATTATAACTGTGGCAAACAATATCTTTTTCATTAATTCCTCCGTTGCCGACACTGGTTCAAAGCGGATCCCAGATGATGGTAATTTTCTTCAAAACCTTGTCCCAGTTTACCTTTGCACCGAACGGTTCCGAGATAAACCTGAGTGGAACGTAGGTTCTTCCTTTAATGATGATCGGCGGCGAATCAAGCGTTTTCTCATCATCATTGACCTTGGCAATATTTTTGCCCTTCCAAAGCCTGATTGTAATGTCGTTTCTTATGATTGTGACCTTGCCTTCTTTTGCGTCCCAGTCGACCCTGCAGCCAAAAGATTCAGAAACAAAACGAATCGGCACCATTGTTCGTCCGTTGATTATCCGAGCAGGCGCATCCATTTTCACCGGCATTTTGTTAAGCAGCGCCAAGTCAGAGTCAATCGTCAACTCAAGCACAATCCCGCTTTGAGTCTCTATGAAAACAGGAACAGAGGTATATTTACAATACCCTTTGTCATCGTCAATCCCAATTGCACCAGTAAAATTCTCTCCTTTTGGGAGTGATGAAGAGGCGATGGTTACAAAAATTTCTTTTGAACCGATCCCCGTTTCAAATTCAGTTTCCGACAGTTGTATCCAGGCATTGCTTGGTACAAGCTTCAACTTTGTTTTCCTGGTGGTATTGATGACGAACTTCATCTGCTTTGAGGTTCCGCGGTCTACAAATCCAAAATCAAGTTTGGGCGGTGTGACCGAGAAACAATCGAATCGCTCGGTGGAAACCGTGACATTAACAGGAATATCAAGGGTGCCGTACTCATAGGCTGCGGTTATCGACATCGAGAAAACATCGCCAGGGTCAAGATTTTCAGTCTCCAATATCACATCTATATCTTCACTGTCACCGGCATTCATCAAGAGAGTTTGTTTCGAAACCGTTATCCTTGGATCGTTTGATTTGAGGTCAACCTTAAGGTTTTTCACATTTGAACAGGTCAGGCGAACCGTCTGCTTTTGCTTTGAGCCAACAGTCACGTTCCTGAATTCAACAGGCGAAGGCTTTGCTTTCAGAAATTTCAAAATGTTTATCTCTGCCTTTGCCGTCAGCTCGCCAATCATGCACTTGAGATTGCACTGGCCTTCCTTTTTAGCTGTAAAAACACCATTCGTGTCTATCTCACCCAAATCGCAATCAGTTTCCCAGACAATGTTTTCAGATTCAAGCGTGTTTCCGCTATCGTCAAACACTTTTGCTTCAAACTTCTGAACCTGGCCTGGTTCAAGGTAAACCACTTGAGGAGTGACCGTTATCCTTGCTGGTTTAACGATGCCTGATCCAGGAGTTCCGGCATCACCAAGGTCGGTCAGTTCTGGATATGTTGGTTTTATCAGCTTGAAGCAGTAGATTGTGTTGTCTCCCATCAGATAAATCCTGTCTCGGTCGATTGTTGTGGGCAATGTAGGTGACTTTACCGGGTGACTCCAAAGTTTTTCACCAGTGGCAAGATCAGCGCATGCAACATCGGTGTTGTTGACTGTAAACACATAATCATCTGTCATTGTTGCCGAAAAACCAAGCTCATCACTTGACCACACCACTTTACCCGTTTCAACGTCCAAACACTTGAAGCCTGCCAGAGTGTCACAAACCCAGTATTTATCATTAACTGTGACATAGTCATAGTACTCGCCTCTTTTTTGAGTTGAGTACTTCCAGATTATTTCTCCAGTGTGAAGGTCGAGGCAGACAAGATCAAAGTTGTTGTCCTTCACTTGGGCAATCGCGTAGACTTTTCCATTTCTGATTGCCGGCGTGTACACTTTGTCGCCCAGGTTTGCAGTCCAGAGGATGTTTTCAGGTGAAGAGGCTTTTGTGATGTCGAAGCAGTAGAGTTTTCCTGAATCTGCGCCAATGCACATGTAATTGCCGGAAAACACCGGTGCACCAAACATTCTTCCTATCTTGTCGTACGTCCAGATAATTTTGCTGGTGTAAGAATCGATACAGGTGAAAAAACATTTCTTGGAGTTCAAAATATTTGGGGAGTCGCTGAAATTCAGGTACAAACGGTTTCGATAGACAATTGGATGACTGTCGATGAATCCTGTAAGTTTTTTCGACCATATAAGGTTTTTTGTGTTGAAGTCGATGCACTCGACGCTGCCTGACTCAAGGCTTACATAGAGCCTACCGTTGTCAAAACATGGCGTTTTCATCGGACTTTTTAGGTCGTAAGTCCAAAGGAGCTTGCCGTTTTTGTCAGGAGGATTGGCAAGAAAGCTGTAGAGTTTGCCTGAATAACCATAGGCAATGATTCTGTTGCCAATCAGGAGGATTTTTCTCAACAGCAGATAGTCATTGAGGTCATAAGTCCATTCAAGCTCATACTGGCTTGATTTTGGCGAACATTCGGGTGGAACCCAGTGGCAAGAATCAGGCGTTCTTCCCCACATCGGCCAACCGATGCAGTTTTCTTCGGACTTCATAGGCACCGGCATCCCCAGACCGGCAAAAGTCAATGAACACATCAGCATCAGTAGAGTCAGGCGTCTTCCCATAATGGATAGATTATACAAATAAAAAACCCCGATGCAAAGCACCGGGGTTTGTGGGTACAAAAGTTGTTCTGGGTTTGCTTACTTAATATCGACGGTTGCGCCGACTGCAACGAGCTTACCCTTGATTTCCTCAGCTTCGTCCTTGGAAACTTTTGTCTTGACTGGCTTCGGGGCTGCATCAACGAGTGCCTTTGCTTCTGAGAGACCAAGGCCTGAGATGTCCTTGACGACCTTGATGACCTGGACCTTCTGCTGTCCAACTTCGGTGATGATTACGTCGAATTCGGTCTGTTCCTTTTCTTCGACTGGTGCTGCTGCCTGCATCATGCCGCCCATCATAACCGGGGCTGCTGCTGAAACGTCGAACTTCTCTTCGATCATCTTGACCAGCTGGGAGAGTTCGAGCACTGTCATCTTTTCAATTGCTTCAAGAATTTCTTCTTTTGTCATTTTATTTGTTTCTCCTTTTTAGTTTTTGCTTCATGCTGCTGCTTCAGCTGGTGTTTCAGCTGGCTGTTCCGGTGTAGATTCCGGTGCTGGTGGCGGTGCGTCTTCGCCCTTCTTGTCTGCGTAAGCCTTGACCACTCTGGCAAATCCTACGATTGTGCCATTGAGTGCACGGGCAAAGCTTGAAATTGGTGCCTGGAATGTTGCTGCAACCATGCCAAGCATCTCCTGGCGTGTTGGCAGTGATGCAAGAGCCTTTGCTCCAGCCTCGTTTAGCACCTGTCCTTCAGAGTAAGCTGCCTTGATCTTGAAGAACTTGGAGTACTTCTTTGCGATCTCCTGGATGGTTTTTGCTGCCACCGGAGCTTCTGCTGCGAAAGCAAATGCTGACGGCCCTTTGAGGAACTTCTTCAGATCGTTCTCAACTCCGTTTTCACGGGCAATGATCTGCATGAGTGTGTTCTTGTAGACTGTAAGTGTGACGCCTGCTTTTCTGCACTGTCTTCTGGCATCGGTTATCGGTGCCGCCGGCATGAGTTGTGCGTCAATAATTACGAATCCACCGGACTCTTTCCAGAGATTCCTGATTTCTTCAAGCTGCTGTGTCTTTTCTGCTTTTGTTTTCAAATGAATCCTCCTTTCCAATAAAAATGGCCCCACCACATAACAAAGGCAGGGCCAAACATTTTTCTATCTGTCCATTTCCTTTGCCTGGGCGGGCGGTTCGACCTTTAAAGTCTCACGGTTTCCCGTGATTTACCTGCTGTCTTTGGCAACGATTCAATTCAAGGTACGGTACTTGCTTAAGCTTTGCTTACGAAAGTTTTGAAACTTGTGATGAGACCTTGTTTACATCCATCGGGATGCCTGGGCTCATCGTAAGGCTCATGCTCATTGATTCAATGTATGTGCCCTTGAGTGACGCCGGTCTGGCCTTGAGAACTGCCTGCATGTAGGCGACGAAGTTCTTCTTGAGGGCTTCCTTGTCAAATCCGATCTTTCCGATTGGTACGTTCATGTCTGCGAACTTGCTGACACGATATTCGATCTTACCGGCTTTGAACTCGGCGATTGCATTTGCAAGATCCATTGTGACTGTTCCGGTCTTCGGGTTTGGCATGAGGCCTTTTGGACCGAGGACTTTACCGAGCTTTGAAACGGTGCCCATCATGTCCGGAGTGGCCATTGCGAGATCAAACTCGAACCATCCACCTGCAATCTTGTCAACGAGATCCTGGTCACCGACAGCGTCTGCACCGGCTGCTCTTGCTTCCTGAGCCTTTTCGCCTTTTGCAAATACTGCGATTCTGACAACCTTTCCTGTTCCTGACGGAAGGGCGACTGAGCCACGGATGTACTGGTCAGCCTGCTTTGGATCGACTCCGAGCTTGAGGGTGACTTCGACAGTCTCTTCAAACTTTGCCGACTTCATCTTGTAGATGAGGTCAAGGGCTTCGTCCATGTCGTACTTTTTGTCTTTGACAAGGTTCTTTGCGAGCTTCTGGTAACGTTTGCTGATTTTCATATTTCCTCCTTGCGGTGCTGGCGGATTCCCGGATTTTCCATGGAACCCTTCCGCATTAGCGCCATTGCTGGCGTTTTATCAATTGCCTTCGACGTCAACGCCCATTGAACGGGCTGTGCCTGCAACCATCGACTTTGCTGCTTCGAGGGTGTCGCAGTTGATGTCTGGCATTTTGATCTTTGCAATCTCTTCAACCTGTGAGGCTGAGAGCTTTCCGACCTTCTTCTTGTTTGGTTCGCCTGATCCTGACGGAATCTTGATGGCTTTCTTGATAAGGTCTGAGACTGGCGGTGTCTTGAGAATGAAATCAAACGATCTGTCCGAGTAAACGTTGATGATTACTGGAATAATCGAATCACCTTTGTCTTTTGTCTTGTCGTTGAACTCCTTGCAAAACTGCATGATGTTGACGCCACGCTGACCAAGTGCCGGGCCAACCGGTGGTGCCGGGTTTGCTTTGCCGGCAAGTATCTGAAGTTTTACCTGAGCTTCCACTTTTTTTGCTGCCATATTGTTGCTCCTTAAATGAGTTCTATGTTGACGAAGTCAAGCTCAACTGGCATTTCACGGCCAAACATTGACAGCCTGACTTTTGTCTTCTCTTTTTCTTCGTTGATTGACTCGACAACGCCGATCATTTCATTGAACGGGCCACCGACAACCCTGATGCTGTCGCCAACGTGGAAGTTGAGCGAGGCTTTTGCCTCTTCAAGTCCTACGCGCTTGAGCATCTGCTTTACTTCATCCTCGTCCAGCGGGAGCGGTTTTCCGCCCGAACCGACGAAACCAATGACACCAGGCGTGTTCCTGACAACGTACCATGACTGGTCTGTCATGATCATTTCAACGAGAACGTAACCTGGGTAAACTTTTTCAGGAAGAACCTGTCGCTTGCCATCTTTGAGCTTTACCTGGTAATCGACCGGCACTTCAACCCTGAATATGAGATCTTCCATGTTCATCGACTGAATGCGCTGAAGCAGGTTGATCTTTACCTTGTTCTCATATCCGGAGTAGGTGTGGAGGACGTACCACTTTGGTTCTGGAAGCGACATATTTCTTTGCCTTTACCTCACGGGTTGTTTTGGGTGGCTGGAGGAGTGGTTGTTGTTCCGCCACCTGGCTGGGTCGTTGTGCCACCCGGAATTGTGATCGGGGTGCCTGTTGCGCCAGGAGTGATTGGAATCGAGGAACCACCGTTTTGATCTGTTGTTGTGTCAGTGGTGTCCGGATTCTTGCCATAACCTGGCGTGCCCTTGGTTTCTTCATCTGCCATGTATTTGTTGCGTTCTGCGGCAGTGTTGAACCTCTTGACCTGATCAATAGTGATCTTGCCGTCAGAGGCCTTCTTCAGAGCGACTGTGTCGTAGTAGTCGTTGATGATGAAACTCTGGGCTGAGATGAATACTGAGTCGAAACCGTAAATGATCAGCGCCCAAACCATGACAAAGACCAGAATGATCGTTGTGGCTGTGACGAGCCTTTTGGCTGTCGGCCACGTGACCTTCTGAGTCATTTCATACCATACATCTTTGAAAAATTTCATCATGTCAGTTCCTCTTTAAATGGCAGGCCCAGAGGGACTTGAACCCCCAACACCTGGTTTTGGAGACCAGTGCTCTACCAATTGAGCTATGGACCTACTTCAAATACTATACCGAAGGTTAGAGTTTATTCACGGTTCCGACCCAGTCAAGGCGCACTTTTAAACAAAACTTGAAATGTGAAACTGTTTCTTGTAAGATATTTGCAATGGATCGAGAGAAGATGTTTCTGGATATAAGCCGTATCAAGCGGGAGAGGGCTGCCGAAGGAAGAAGGAATTTGCACGCTTTTTCGATTTTTGCAGTGCTTGCCGCTGTTCTCCTGTTCACAGTTGCAGCGATGGTTGCTTTCCCTGGATTGATGCCAAAAACCACTGCATCCACCGCAACTTTGATCAAACAAGCCGACATGACCCAGACCAGGGTTCTTGACACCATAGATAAACTCGAACACCCGTTCACAATTGTGCAGATTTCGACACAATTGAGAAAATTATTTACAGTCGAACCAACCAAGCAAGTGGTGGCTCAAAAGGCAACAGAACCTGTAAAAACCGAAACTCCTAAGACTCCTGCGCCCACTCCGAAGCCAGCCAACA